>CALVDU010000108.1 GCA_944326375.1 uncultured Bacteroidales bacterium
TGCTCGAAAATGCCCTCGACGTGTCGTCAGGGCAGTCCTACATGATTCTGGCAGCGACGTTTGCCGCTTTCCTGATATTCAGCTATCCGGCGACTTCCGTGATTTTCAGGATAGGCTACCGCAGGACGATTGTCCTGTCATTCGCCATATTTGCGGTCGGATTCCTGCTTTTCGTGCCTTCGGCGAAATTGCAGAGCCTTCCGCTCTTCCTCGTGGCTTCGTTTGTCTGCGGCACGGCGAATACGGTCCTGCAGGCTGCAATAAATCCGTATGCCACCTATCTCGGGCCGATTGACACGGCGGCACGGCGAATCAGCATTATGGGCATCTGCAACATCATCGCATGGCCGGTGTCCCCGCTCTTCCTTTCGTGGCTTGTCGGCAAGTCTCTCGATTCGATGGTCCTTGCGGACATTATCTTCCCGTTCTATGTGCTTGCCGGGATTTTCGTCATCCTCGGACTGCTCGTATGGCTTTCTCCGCTCAAGGAAATCCCGTTCGGAGAACAGGAAGACGAAGCGGAGTCCCCTGACATGGCCGACAAAGGCAAGACGTCAATATGGCAATTTCCTCATCTTATTCTCGGAAGCATCGCACTGTTCATGTATGTCGGTATAGAGACCATTGCCATGGCAAGTTCCGTGGACTATGCCGTAAGCCTGGCTTTGCCGAATCCGGAACAGTATGCCCTGATCCCGAGCATCGGTATGGTGGCAGGATATGTTTTCGGCATAATCATGATTCCAAAGCACTTGAGCCAGAGCGGAGCCTTGCGTCTGCATTCCTGGATAGCGATTGTCGGTACGCTTGGGGTCGTGCTTCTTCCGCCGCGATTGTCGGTATATGCAGTCATGATCGTGACATTCGGATGCTCCGTGATGTACCCGGCTATATTTCCTCTTGCCCTGAAAGGGCTCGGCCGCTTTGCAAAGACAGGTTCGTCAATTCTCGTGGCCTGCATCGCCGGAGGTTCCGTGATTCCTCTGCTGTACGGATTCCTGAAGGATTGGGTCGGAAGCCAGGCTGCCTATTGGATAGGGATTCCGTGCTTCCTGTTCATCATGTATTACGCATATTACGGTTACAGGCTGAAATCCCGGTAACCGTCACGTCGTCCCGAGCGGAGCATCGTCCGAACGCCGCAGACAGCCCCGTTTTCACGCCCCGGACACGGCGGGTCAGAGCTGAATCACTCCTAAACGACGGGGCGCATAATAGGCCGGACACGGCGAGTCAGAGCTGAATCACTCCTAAACGACGGGGCGTCAAAACGGGCCGGATGCAAGGCGGCAAGGGTAGCGGCGACAGGAGTTTACTGACGTAAATGACTGAGCCGATATCCCGAAGCCAACGCCGCAGACAGCCCGTTTTCACGCCCCGAAATGGAGGACATTGATTTGATCTGACATAACCTCAAACCTCACCGGCGCATTTCCTACAATCTCCCCGTCAACTTCGACAAGTGCGGGTCCGGGAGATGAGGGGACAACGGTAAGGGAACGGCATCTGCCATGAACAAGTCCCTTGACGTTCAGCAGATTGCCGGTGAACAACTTAGGAGCTTCCCACAATATTCTGGTGACAGGATAGGGAGGGATTATCGTATAGTCAATCAGACCGTCGTTGAATATGGCTTCCGGAGTCTGGCGCAAGCCGCCGCCGGAATATTTTCCCGTACCTACTGCCACGGAAAAACAATTTCCGTCAAAGACTTTCTTGTCGTCGCAGAAGACTGCAGCAGGAAAAGCAGAATAATGCAAAAGGTTATAAACAAGTGAATTGATATAGAGGAGACTTCCTTTTTTACCTTCGGATTTCTTGCGGTTCACCCTGTCGCATACGCGTGCGTCAAAGCCTACGCCACCTATGTTTATCATATAGGAAGTACGGACAGGAACTGCGGAAGATGGATGGGAGCAATCGGAAGAAGGAGCGAGGACGGACACCTTTACCACATCTTGAAGGACAAAGGAACCATTGAGCATGAGTTCTATAGTTTTCTCCACATCATCAGTGATCCCGTGGATTCTTATCCAATCGTTTCCGGAGCCGACAGGAATCACGGCAAGAAAAAAATCGGACACCTTGCTTCCTGAACCGAAAGTCTCCGATTCCTCGATATGCCTCATTATGCCTTCAAGAACTTCGTGTACCGTGCCGTCGCCGCCTACGGCAATGAATTTACGGTAGCCTGTAGATGCAGCCCGGTATGCGATTTCTGTAGCATGATTGCGGCATCCGGTGTACCTGTAGTCATATTCCTTTCCGAAACGGCACAACTGCGTTTCGGCCTTTTTCCATATTTCTGCCGTCTTTCCTGTTCCTGCATGAGGATTCACGACCGCCATCCACGTATCTTCAACTCCGGGCATATTGTGTTGATAAGTTTCCGGACACAAAAGTAGCAAATTGCCGCCTGTAAAAAAATATTTTTATAAATTTGCAAAGATTTAGCAGTCGTAAAACCGCAGCAACATGGGAAAAGTCATAGCCATAGCCAACCAGAAAGGCGGAGTCGGAAAGACGACCACGGCGATCAACCTCGCCGCATCGCTTGCCGTGCTCGAAAAGAAAGTCCTGATCATAGATGCCGACCCGCAGGCAAACACCACGTCAGGCCTTAACTTTTCGCCCGAGGATGACCAGAAAAGGACCCTGTACGAAGTCCTGATCGGCAAGATTGGCATCAGCGACGCCCTGATACAGACGGAAATAGCAAATCTTCACATGATTCCGTCCCACATCAACCTCGTCGGGGCGGAAATCGAAATGCTCGAAGACGAAGAGAGGGAATCGGCGCTGAAAAAGGCGATTGCCCCGATACGCGGAGAATACGACTTCATCATCATCGACTGTTCTCCGTCACTCGGACTGATAACCGTCAACTCGCTGACTGCGGCGGACTCCGTAATGATTCCGGTACAGCCGGAGTTCTTCGCCCTCGAAGGTCTCGGCAAACTGCTGCAGACAATCAGGCTCGTGCAGAACGGTGTCAACCCATCTCTGGACATCGAGGGATTCGTGGTCACGATGTTCGACGGAAGGACAAAGGTGCACACACAGGTGGTGAACGAATTGCGGGAACACTTCAAGGACATGGTGTTCAAGACCATCATCCAGCGCAACATCAGGCTGAGCGAGGCTCCGTCCCACGGAAAGCCAATCATCCTGTATGACGTCATCTGCAACGGTACGGTCAATTATCTGAACCTTGCCAAGGAAGTGCTTGAAAAGAACAACCATAACGAATCGAAATGAGCAGACAGCAGAGAGGATTGGGCAAAGGTCTCGACGACGTGCTGGGCAAAGGGAAAGGACTCGGTGCCCTGCTGGGTGACAAGGACCTCAGCCAGATAAGGAAGCCGGTCGACTATGTCAACAAAAGCGTCGTGTCCACGGACAATGCGAAAAACAGCGCGGACATAATGCTGATTCCTGTGGAAATGATTGAGCCGAACCCGTTCCAGCCGAGAATGTCGTTCGACAGCGAGACGCTGGAAGAACTTGCCGACTCAATCCGCACATTAGGGCTTATCCAACCCATCACGGTCAGACGGAAAAACAGCGACAGATACCAGATAATAAGCGGAGAACGGAGATTCAGGGCATGCCGGCTTACCGGAATGCAGGAAATCCCCGCATATATCATCGACACCAACGACCAGGGCATGCTGGAGATGGCCATTGTGGAGAACATCCAGCGAGAAGATCTTGACCCGATTGAAGTTGCGATGAGTTACGAAAGGCTTATAAACGAATGCAATCTGACGCAGGAACAGATGGCCGCCAGAGTCGGGAAAAAGAGGGCGTCCGTGACAAACACATTGAGGCTTCTGAAACTTCCGGCAAAAATCCAGCACGACCTGAAAGTGGGCCTGCTGAATGTGGGGCACGCCAAGGTCCTGCTCGGAATCGAGAATCCGGAACTTCAGGAGGCATTGTGCGACCTTGTCATCAAGGAAGGTCTTTCTGTCCGGGAACTCGAAAAGAAAATCAAGCGCCTTGAAGATCAGAAGACAGAGGACGACAAGCCTCAGGACCTTCCTGACGAATATTTCAGGGTGCTCGAAGTCATGGGCAGATATTTCGGAAACGACATAAGCCTCAAACGCGGCAAAAACGGCAAAGGCACAATGACAATCCGCTTCTCCTCCGACGAGGAGGTCAGGAAATTCCTCGAAGCCTTCGAGAATTCCAAAATCTGACCCTGACGGAAGCGAAACCGAATATAGATGACGAAGAAGCACTTAATACATATTCTCATAACCCTGGCTGCAGTCTGTGCATTCTCCGTGAATGCCCGGGCGCAGTTCCAGGAAGAAGCGTTCACGCAGTCATACAATCCGCCGGACAGTACGGCCACGGCAGACACATCCGACAAGATGTTCTCTTTCAAGGAACTGTTCGGAGGTCTGGCACACAAGACCGACCTCAGGATAGGTACCATGTTTGCCGGTTCGATTGTCCTTCCCGGAATTTCCCAGATATACAACAGGGACTGGTGGAAACTGCCCGTCGTATATGGAGGCATCGGCGTATGCGCAGGCCTTGGAGGACATTATCTGCATCAGTACAACCTTTCGAAAAAGGCCTACGAAGCGGCCTATGCCGCCGACCCGAACACGCCTCTCCGGATAAACTATGGAGCCAGACAGACAGGAACATGGCTTCTGGTAGGGGCTGGACTGATATACTGGGGCAGCCTGATGGACGGAGCAATATGCTACAAGCCTGACGTGCACCCGCACCCCGGACGTGCCACCGTATATTCCATTCTCCTCCCCGGCCTCGGACAGGCATACAACGGGGAATACTGGAAAATACCCATCTACTGGGGATGCATAGCAGGATCCATACACTTTCTGTGCACCAACAGTACCAACTATCAGAGATTCAGAAGGATATACAACGAGGCCACCAGCCCTGACGGCAACTATACAGGCCCGATATCAGCAGAAACGGCATTATGGTACAGGAATGTCTACAGACGGTACAGGGACTATTCCATCCTTGCAACGGCCGCCTTTTATCTCC
>CALVDU010000109.1 GCA_944326375.1 uncultured Bacteroidales bacterium
CATTCTTCTTGATGGAAATAAGCGAGCCTGTTTCAATGTAGTCATAACGTCTGTCTGCCACCAAATGCTTGATGGCTGCACGGGCACGGGGGCAGAACTGTACTTCGTCGAATATGACCAAGGAACGAGCTTCCTCGTCTTTCGTCTGACGTGGAGTAAGTTTCCGTCTGAAGTAAAGTTCCAGATTCATGAAAAGCATATCGAGGTCGTCCAGATAAAGGTTGAAAAACTCCATTACCTGAGGATTTACCTTGCTGAAGTCCACCAGAATGTAAGACTCGTATTCTTTACGTGCGAATTCTTCAACAATATAGCTTTTCCCTATACGTCTGGCTCCTTCAATCAAAAGAGCTGTATCACCCTTATGGTTCTTCTTCCATACCAACAGTTTGTCGTATATCTTTCTTCTCATAGTTCACGTATTCGCCTTTATTACCCAATTGATATTTCACGTATTCGAGATTATTGTATCTGCAAATGTACACATTTTCTTGGGTTAGAAAGAACTACGCTCGGGACGATGAGCGACAGGACAATTACTCCGCCATGAGCGGAATGGTGTGGCCGTCATTGCCCCTATAATGCGGCGCATAGAGGCACTCGATTTCGGCGGCGGCGCTGCTGAACCTGCCCGCCTGCGTCACGAACATCGTCTCCCGAATCTCCATTTTCTCTTCAGGAAGCACATCAAAATACCAGTTGCACCCCTCTGCCTTGACCTCCCTGTAAGAGAACGGATATATGATGCGGAAACCGTCCAGCCTGAGAGGGGAAATTCCGAGCCCTGCATAGCCTGACAGCTGGTTTTCCGGTCTGAGGCACGCATGACGCGGAGCGGAAAGTTTCACGAAACTCCTGTTTTCCTGGCTCCATATTTCATAAACGGCGATTACCTTGTCGCCGACAGCCAGCATATCCCCGTCCTTTATCATCACAAGCCCCTCATCCGAATTGCCGCCAAAGCCATAACCAAAACCGGAACCGGTGCCATGACCGTCAGTTACCTTATAATATGTGCATTTTACGGAAAGCCCGTTGGACGCAGCCTCTATTTCTTCGAACGGTTTTTCAAATGTCTCCGAAAGGATGAGAATCCTTGTATTCATGAGAGCCTCCGAACCGTCCGTAACGGAATTTATCGCAAACAGATATGCCGGGTCTTCCGACCACTGCTGGGTCTCTTTCTGCAGCATTATCCACAGCCTGATGCCCTCGGCAATTTCCGAAGAGCGAGCGTCGTCGGCATATTTCCCGTAACGGGAAAGCAGGTCGCAAATCAGCGAATGGGCATAGACTTCATTTTCAAGCAGTCCCCTGAACGGCATTACCGCATTCGGATAATATGTTCCGCCTGACGGGTGTGCGACAGCGTATTCCTTGAGCGAAGCCATGTATTTCACGGCAGCATTTTTCATCTTTTTTTCGGCTTTCAGCCCGATTGACGAAAGGAAAGTCGCTCCTTCGGTCTCGTCGTCAATGAAATTCATTATGGTCGCCATTCTCCTTGCCTTTGCGAGTATGTATCCGGCAGGGTCATGCTGCTTGCCCGGCAGGAGGTATTCCTTTGCTGTCTTTCTGAACTTTTTGAGTACATTTTTCTCCACGTCGGCGGAAAGCGGAATCCCGTTGAATGCAGACCTTATGTAAAGATACTGTCCCAATGAAATTCCGCCGCACCAGAGCGGCATTTCCTCGTCGGAGAACTGGTTGGCATCGAGGAAGCCCACGGCCTTTGCCAGGGCATCCTCCGGAATCGCCTCCGAACCGTCCAAAGCCTTCAGTTTCATCGTAGCAAAACGTTCAAGCACAAGGGCTGTCATGACAGGGGACGAGTTCGCACCCTTGAACCAGCCGAAGCCTCCGTCAGCATTCTGATAGGAAATTACATTTCCGACCATTTCAGCAACTTTGTCGGATTTTTCCCCGCTGATACGGGCTGCAAGGGCTTCCGCCAGCATAGTTCCCGATACGGAAACCACATCCTTGCTGCCGTTTCCGATTGAGTCAGGTACAGCCTTCATGAGCAGTTCCCTCAAGGAAACGGCTTTCTTCATGGCATTTTCTCCGGTCGTGTTCACGAACTGGCTTCGAAGGACGTTGTAGAGCGAATCTTCCGACATTCCGTCGAGACATACTGCAGAATGGGATTCCGTCAGAGTCTGCACAGGCTTCCTGACCGGAATGCTCACGAAAATCCCGTCGGAAAATCCGTCGGACGACCTGTAAACGAGTTTAAGGCCGAGAGTGTCAGCGCCTTCAGGAATCTCGATGCCGAAAGAGTCCCCGACGGATTTTCCGGCAGCAATGCTGCAAGGCTTGCTGCACACCATTGACGGTGTGAGATTTTCGTGGTCGGTCCCTTCGTAAATGTACAATGTCACCGTACCTTCAGACGTATTCCCCGTAAGGTTCGACAATCCGAACTTCAATGACCAGAAGTCATTTTCATAGAGCCAGTCAGGCTGCACCACGGACAATTCCACAGGCAGGGAAATGACCGTCTGCTTGCGCAGGACATTGTTTTTAAGGCTCTTGTCATGTGCGAACACAGACACGTAGAATGTGGACAATTTGTCCCCTGCGTCGAATGAGAACCTTATTTTCCCATCAGCATCAGGGTAAAGATGAGGCAGGAATGCCAAAGTCTTTCTGAAATCCTCCCTTATGGCGACATCAGCAGCACCTGCTCCTTCATCGGCAGCGGGGGCAGCCGGAGCCATGCCGTATGCAACCGAATTTTCCGAAAGGACGTCTTCCCTCATCACGGCATCAGAGGCGGAAGCCTTGAACATTGGCTGTTCCTCTGCAAGCTGGAACGGAACAGCCTCTCCGTTGCTTCTGGCGCTCATATATCCTCTGCCGTTGATGTCTCCGGTACGTGTATGGCAATATACGTATTTTTCCGGCTTTGACGGGACGCTGATTCTGTTCCACCAGTTTGAGCGGAAAGTCTCCGTGCTCTTGTCGAATACCGACACAACGCATTCCGTGCCCGGCAATGTGGTGAGTTCGTATGTGCATTTTTCCCCTGAATATGCCTTTTCGGTGAACCTTGAAAATTCAAGAGGCAGGTTCATGTCAGGGACAGGCTTCTTGTAGTCATGTGAAATTTCATAGACTTCCCCGTTGCGGAAATATATGATTCTGAGCCGCACCGTTTCAGGGTATTCGTCCTTGAATCCGTATTCGAGGTTTACGAGGGAGCCCGGCTTGCCCGACACGCCTTCAAGATGCAGCAGTTCCGAATGCAGGATGCTCATGTCGCTGCCCAAAAGCTGCAGTACAGCCCATACAGTACCGTTTCCAGCCCCGAACTGCGCCTTTATGCCGTCAGTCCCGATGACTTTGAAATAATGTTCCAGCCCGGCATTCAGCACGGTGTCTCCCGGATATGTCAGCACGAGGTCATAAACGCAGGAGTCCTTCATTTCTCCTTTTGATGTTTCGGCTTCTATGCGGAACACCCCTGCTCCCCAGCCCGACAGGTCACAGCATACCGTCTCGTCCGAAGGCACGGTGTCCTCTCCGAGAATCTTGCCGTCTTTGGATATGCGGTAATGCACATCAGTGGCGACGCTGACCCAGTTCCCGTTCTTTACTGAAAACGAGAATTTTGCGCTGTCGCTTTCGAGTATCATCGTTTCAGGCTCGCCATAATCCCATTTTGCATTGCGCATCAAACGCCCCGACGCCTCGTTTTCGAGTTCCATGCTCAGGTGGAAAGCAGAAATCGTGACTCCTGTCGATGCTTCGTAGGTTTCGCCGGTGGCGTCTGTCATTTTCAGGGACACATTATAATAATAGTAGTCCTTTTCGTCTTCTTTTGCTGAAACGAATGCTATCTCGAATTTTCCGTCATCTGCAAGGGCGATTTCGCCTGCGCCGAAGTCTTCTGTCCAGTCCGTTACCTTGTAAGAGATTGAAGCCGAGGATAATGACCGCCCGGAATAGCTTTCAACCCTGCCCGTAACCCTTACGGTGTCGCCCGGAAGATAGATTTTGTCCACCGGGTCGAACGTGATTGTGAAGTTCGGAAGTTTGAATTCATCCACGGCAAGTCCGCTTGAGCACAGTACCGTTCCATTGTAAAGGATCCTGAGCGTGAAATTGCCGTTTCTCCTGTCTGAAGGCAGCCTGAACATTCCTGAAACCGAGCCGAATGCGTTGGTCTTCAGCTCCATTGTATCAACGGTCTTTGATTCGGAATCCAAAAGTTCTGCGGTCACGGCTGTGCCCTCGTCTGCAACTGCATTTTTCCCTGCATTAGAGCCTGTGCCGAGTTTATATATTATTGCCTTGAAATTCAATGTGTCCCCAGGATTGAATGCAGCCCTGTCCTTGAAGATTGTGCCTCTCATCTGCTCCCCGGCTCCGATGTCTCCTGATATGCTGAAAGTCCTTTGGACAGGATTGAAACTGTTTCCTAGGGATTTGTGGACGAAACCCTCTTCGTCAGTGTAGGAGCATGTCATATTATATCGGGCATCCTGGTTTATGACGGAAGCAAAATCGTTTCCGAGTCTTGTGAACCCGTCGAGAACAAGCCCTTTGACACTCCATACTTCATTGCCTTTCAATGATATGCTTACATCGACCTTCTCTGCCGGCTTCCCAGTCATCCAGTCGGCGGCATATATCATGCACGCACCGTCCTTGTCAAATTGCATCGCGGTCGAGATTGTGTACCTGTTCATTTCAAACTGGACACTTGTCTTGCCGTTGGTGCATTTGACGGCATATTTTCCGTCATTCATTTTCGGAAGGGTGACTTTGACGGTGTCCTGAAGATAGTAGCTTTTGACAGGATTCTGCACAGTCGTGTCGAGGATTGCCGTCTTTTTGTCGCCGTTTTCCGTTATCAGGACTTCTGCCTTGTCAAGGTTCTTGAGGGTAATATGCAGGAGCCCGTCATTCTCGACCCATGCCCGCATTTCCGGAGCATCCATGGATTCCGCAAGGTCCTTTACCTGAGTCAGTTCCTTTACGAGTTTGCCTTCATCCCCGCTGAAACCTGTCCGCCTTTTTTCAAAGTCGGCACATTTTTCCCTGAATGCCTTGAACTCGTCGGACGATGCCTCGTCAAATTTCAGCTCGTCAAATTCATCTGCAAGCAATGCCGCTTCCGCAAACAATCCGACAGCCTTGCCTGAATATTCTTCGGCAAACTTTTTCATGGCATCAATGTCGTCCCCGCCGGCAAGTTCGAGATATGCCACGTATGCGGACTGGGGATATTTTCCGTTGAAAAATTCCTTTGCGTATTCCGCTGTCGATGTTACCTTTTCCTGTGCCGATGCCAGGGCTTTATTGTAGTTCAGCCATGACCACAGCATATATTCATAGTCACATGAAATGTTTTCCCGGAGGTATGCCGGGAAACCGTTGGCAAGCAGGAAGTCATTGCCATAAAATTCTTCCGACCTCCGCGAAAGGAGCCTTTTGTCGGCTTTCAGCGAATCCAATGACGGAAACGGATTGGAAAAGTTCACAATTCCCGACAGAGCCACATTCCATGTGACCACAGGATAATCATACTCTTCCACCGCATCTTTGATTTTTTCCGACATTTCCGACCATTTCTTCCAGTCCCTGTTCGCTACGGTTTCACGGTATTTCGCGAGCGCGTCATAAAAATCCCATGACATGTTTTTCCGGGATGATTCCTCGATTATGTCAAGAAGGACAGCTTCCTGTTTCTGCGGAAGGTCGTTTTTGACATATTTTTCGTAAAGTTTCCATTTGCTTGCGAGCCTGTGCCCGGAAACATCGCTATGTTCCTGTTTGTCCGACGGGGAAAATGCGTTCATAATTATAATAGGTATTGCCAGGGCGGCTGCAAAAGCCGCTATTTTCTTCAGAATGTGCGTCTTCATGATAACTTGGTCTGTTGATTTTAACGCTTCAATGGCTTCTTTAATGCTTCAATCGCTTCAGCGACCACAAATGCGCTGCCGCCCACATATATCAAAGGTAATGCCCGACTGCCTTTTTCGGGACATGAAACGTCATTTGCCGTAAGCTCGGAATATCTTTTCATGGCTGCTGCGACTGCTTCAGCCACAGAGCCGTAACTCTGCACAAAGCCATGCGGCAGACCGTGTTCACCGCAAAAATCTTCATATTTTCTTTTCATTTCATCTGCCGGAAGCGCACGTTTCCCTGACGAGTTCGTGAAAAAATATTCGGCGTCATGCGGCATGAGCCTCATTACCGCATCGATGTCCTTGTCTGCGACCATGCCGTAAACCATGAGGAGCGAGGAACATTTGCCTTCGGCTTTCATTTTTTCGAGCTGGGCGAAATTGTATTTCAGCCCGTGGGCGTTGTGTCCGATGTCGGCGATTATGACAGGGTCGTCGGAAATGCGTTCCCAGCGTCCCCTGAAGCCCATTCTTGCTGCCGTATGGATGATTGCGTCCTCAATTTTTTCTGCGGGAAGCAGGTCGCCGCCTGTCTCCGGGATGTCTGTCAGGACGCCTTTCGGCACATCTTTAAGCACACCTTTCAGCACGTCAAGAGCCGTGAGGACGGTACGGAGATTCTTTTCCTGGTATGACCCTTTCAAATCCATTTCTCCGAGTATTTTTCCGCTCCTTTCCCAAAGCGTAGGAACGGTCTTGTCGGCGAATGTCAGCAGGGACATGATTTTGTTCCTGTCGCCCATGTAGTCCGCTTCGGGAAGATTGGAATACAATACTTTCTGCTCGAATACGGGGTTGGTTTCAGGATTGCTTTCGCCTATGACCACGGGTGTGTGCGGCTTGATGATTCCAGCCTTTTCAAAGGCTATTTCAGGAAGCGTGTTTCCCAGCATGGCACAATGGTCCAGCCCTATGTTCGTGATTATGTCAAGGACGGGGGATATGATGTTGGTGCTGTCGAGCCTGCCTCCGAGTCCCGTTTCGATTACGGCGATGTCAACCTCCCGTTTTGCGAACCAGTCGAACGCCATCATCGTCGTGATTTCAAAGAAGGAGAGGTTGAGGTGGTCGAATGTGCTGTTCCATTGCTGCACGAAGTCCCAAACTTCCTCTGCCGTTATGAGTTCTGCGGTGTCAGCCTCTTTTCGCCCGTCGATTATCCTCATCCTTTCCCTGAAGTCGGAGATGTGCGGGGAAGTGTAGAGCCCTGTTCTGAGTCCGCATGCCGCGAGCACGGAGGCGAGCATGTTTGCCACCGAGCCTTTGCCGTTTGTGCCGGCTATGTGTATTGTCCTGTATTTCCTGTGGGGATGACCTGCAAGGGAGTCGAAGAACATCATGTTGTCGAGTCCGGGCTTGTATGCGCTGCTGCCGACGTTCTGGAACGACGGGAAACGCACAAACAGGTCTTTCAGCATTTTGTCGTAAGCCTCTTCGCTGTAATTCATTTTCGCAGTGTATTATTACGACGGTCCGACGAATTATTGTACTCAGCACCAGGAGATTCGTCGAACCGTCGTTAAGGATTTCTGCGAAATCCGTTGTCTTAATCCCCAGTTGCTTCGCAACAGCCCCTTATTAAGGGGCGTCACCCTCTTTGCTTCTCCCTCTCCGGGAGCCCGTCGCAGACCTTGGTCTGCTCCGAATATTGATTTTCCTTTTCCGTTATTGCAAAAATAGCATTTTTGCGCTCATGGTCAATTTTTGCCGAAACTTTTTGTATCTTTACAGAGATTCAAAAAAAACATTACATGAAACGCTCTGTCTTTGCGCTCGATTCCGAATACATTATTGACGGGGTACAGATGGACAGCACTCCGGCACAGTTGCTCGATGACTGCATGTCTGCGGAAGACCGGCATGCGAATGCCCGTGAGGCTGCCGGGAACAGGATTGTGGACGAGATCGTTGACCCAGAGCCGGCTTCGGCGAAGTATGACCCTGCGAAAATCCCGGAATATGTCGAAAAGGTGATTTCCATGTCCTCCCGCATCAGAGAGGGCAGGTGCATGTATCCGGAGTCCTATACGCGGCGGACAATAGCCGAGGCTCTGATTTCAACCCTCTGGAAAAAGGGACATTTTTCCCTTGAAGACATGGAAGTGGAACTGTCATGGTCATGGGACACGTCGCCTTTGGGGAACATGGCGGCATTCTACCGTTCGGCGGAAGCGGCTGCGCAATATCTTTTCGACCTGTCCGTGAGGCTGCGGAAATATGAGTTTGCGGATTCGGAAGGGGAGACCAGGCTCGACATAAGCGCCACTGCCGACGGGAAGCCTGCAGCGGACACGGCGGATGACGAGTATGATTTTCTTGAGACGGAAAACGATCTGCGTGACTCCGTCCGGAAATATTGCTGGATTTCCGATGATGCGAAATGCGATTCGGTGATGAGAGCGGACACTTATGACGACTGGCTGATATATGTCCCGTTTGACACATGCGATTTCCGCCTCGGAGGTTCTGCATTTGAAAAGATTGCCGGCACGAGCGGTGACCCTGCTCCGGAAATCCAGGACCCGGACTATTTCATGGACTGCTTTGAGATAGTGCGTGAACTTGTCGAGGACGGAATTGTGGTTGCAGGCAGGACGGTCGGAAGGGGAGGCCTT
>CALVDU010000110.1 GCA_944326375.1 uncultured Bacteroidales bacterium
GGGCATGGCCCTGTTCCGCAGACTTGCGATACCATTTTACGGCCTCAGCATAATCCTGCTTAACGCCCAGACCTTCGTCATATATTAAGCCCAAATTGTTTTGCGCAGCAGCATCACCTTGGTCGGCCGCCTTACGATACCATTTTATGATCTCATTGAATTGCGCTTCGGCATTATCTTGCTCTGACAATTTGCGTAGATAAGCGACTTTTTTTGAATCAGACATGGAGTCCAAATGAGCGGGGTCAAACCATTCTTCAGACGGTCGATTATCCTTACTTACAACCTTAGGTTTTTCTGCTTTCTTCTCAACCTTATGAGATTCTTTCTTAAGGGATGAGGTTGTGTCCGTCGGCTTCGTCTGTGGTTCTATTCCCAACAGGCGGCAGACATTATTGAGCAGAGGCCCGAAGGAATGCTCCGGGTCGGGAAAAGCGTCAATCCAGTTGATATTCTTCAGGTAGTATTTCTTCGCTCCCTTGAAGTCATCATTCGAGATGCGGAAGGTAAGAATCGGCTTGTTGTCCTCGGAGGCCAACTCAATTTCCCTGTCAACCTGTTTGGAACTGTTGAAACTGTCTGAAAACACCACCAGCATCATCCGGCAGCTGTCAAGACCGTCAACAATCGCCCCTGCCCATACCACTCCTGCCGGAATATCGCGGTAAGCCACAAAACAACGAATTCGATGCTGTTCAAGGTAGGCACAGATTCCTTCAACTATTTTTTGGTCATGTGAAGAGTAACTGATAAAGACATCGTATAAGTATTCCATAGTTGATATTCGTTTCAACTTTCAAAGTTAAACAAATTTTCATGAAAGACCGTACGAAAGGTTACATTATCAGCGGCAGTTACAAATTTGAACCAAAACCTTGATACCCAAAGCATCTTTCTGCAGACCTTCTATTTGTCTCCCTGGGTCATTCTGCCCAGGCGGAGCCGTGCGGGCAAGCGGAGAAGACGGCAGCAGCGTTGCCATAGAGGCTTTCAGAGTCCGAAGCCGACAGCACCATGCTCCCCGCATAGCGTCCCGAAAGGTCTATGGCAGAGCCTGATACGTCCATGCTGCCGTATTCCTTCCAGCCGTTTTCGGCAGTTGCTGCCGAAGGGGTCGGCACAGGGCTTGAATACCACCCTGAAGGCGCAATGTGAGTCCCCATGCGGCAGTTTATGTATGAGACATTGTCATATTCTCCAGCATTTCCTCCGGAACGGGCAAGATATACTGAGCCTGCGCCGACCCCGGTTTCTGCCGTCAGGTCACAGCCGAGGAAAACTATTCCCCTGTTGCCGCTGGCGCAGCGCGCCTGCACAATGTAGCCCCTGCTGCCCGGACATGAACGGATTTCACATTCCTCGAACAGGGCAGCCTTAGGATAGCCCCAAATGAAATCGACATCCCCTCTCACGATGCAGTTCCGGAAAAGGCTCCAGCCTTTCAGTTCTATGGTGTCCTGGTCGCCGATGAAATTGCAGCCCACGGCAATCAGCCGTCCGCTGTCGCTGTTGAAATATATCACTTCCGCCTGGCTGCCGTCCCCATGCGAATTTTCAAGAGTGATGTTCTCGAAACGGAGCATGTCACAGTTTTCCACAAGGATGACCGAACGGCCGCCCACCCTCGTGACTGAACTGCCGACGGAAGGAACGGAAGTCACGCCGCTTCCCACCCCGTTCACATAATCGTTGCAGTTGTCGAAGCGGATGACGGTGCCGTCGCGGCTTTCGCCCCTGATTGTGAGGTTGTTCTTGCTGCGGATATAGAGAGGCTCCTCATATATGCCGTCTTCCACGGATATTGTCATTTCCGCACTCTGTCCGCAGGAATTTGCGAAATTTATCGCTCCCTGCACGGTCATGAAGTCGCATTCACGCTCCCCTACGGTCACTTCGCCGTCCTTTGACGGCTCAGGCATGACGGAAAATGTCCATTCCCCGACGGATATGCCTTCAAAACCTTCAACCGACAATGCTTCCTGCTCTATTTCAACGCTGTATGTCTCCCCGTATTCGAGTTTGTCGGAATGCAGCCTTATAGTGACGGTATAGTCCCCGTCTGTCCCGCTGACGCTGACGGCATTGTAATACACTATCCTGTAATATCCCGATGCTGACGAGCCTACGGCATCCATTGCAGTGGTAAATGTCGTTCCCTGTGAAATTTGGGGCTTCGTTTCAGATATGGCTGCGATGTCCGACATGTCAATCAGGTCGGCCGCCTCTCCCCTGCTGTCCACAATTCTTATCCGTCCGGATGTGCCGAGGACCGGCTCCGAGGCGAATTTCAAGGTAAGGTATGAGTCGACGCAGGCATTTTCCCCGGAGGGGTATGCGGTATATGTGTCAGTGACGAGTTCTACGGGTCTTGTCATGGGTGTGTCTGGATTTTCGGAAGTGTCCGGAGATGTGTCGCCGCTGTTGCATGAAATTATGGCGAGGAAACAGAAAAGTGCTGCATGTGCCGGCAGGCATTTCGGTGAAGCAGGTCCTTTTGAGCAATGACGGAAAATTGTGTCCATGAAATTATGCGGTATTGTTTATTTTGCAAATTTAGCCGCCGCATGGCATTCAGGCATGGACTATTTGTCAAAAAAGCATGGCTGATCGTCCATATTTTTACCACAAATACGGGAAACTCGCAACATAATTCAGCCAACAGGCGTGCCAGCACGCAAAAGACAGCGATAATTCGTCACAATTATTTCATCTTTAGAAAATTCATCCGTATTTTTGTCCGGTTTTTTGAAGAATCATTTTATTTGAACAGCACACAAATATGAAAATCATCGGAACGGGAAGCGTTCTTCCCAAGCAAATCGTTACCAATGACATGCTTTCGGAATTCCTCGACACCAGCGACGCATGGATATATCCGAGGACCGGAATAAAGCACAGGCACGTCATATCCGACGAAAAACTTGAAGACATGGCAATAGAGGCTGCCAAAAAAGCCCTTGACGACGCAGGAATGAAAGCAGAAGATCTCGACTTCATCATCTGCTCGAATGTCGTGAACGAGTATATCACGCCATCTCTCAGCTGCATAATCCAGGGAGGCACAGGAGCGGCTTGCCCATGCATTGACATCAACTGCGCATGTGCAGGATTCATCTATGCACTCGATTTTGCCGAAGCGCAATACAGGGCGGGACGTGTACAGAACGTGCTGATAGTATGCGCAGAAGAGCCTACAAGGATGACATCATGGAAAGACCGCAATGTCTGCGTGCTGTTCGGGGACGGGGCAGGCGCAGCAGTGCTTACCGCCGGAGACAACATCAAGGGCATCAAACTTTCGGCGGCAAGTTCCACGGAAAAGCTTTACCAGATCAGGAAACTCGAACCTACTCCATACATAACCAAGGAGGAAGTTGACATCCCGCTGCAGATGAAGGGACAGGACGTGTTCAAGTTCGCGGTAAAGGCTTCGAGCGGTGATATCCAGTATCTTCTGGACAAACTGGGAATGACTCCAGACCAGGTGGACAAATATCTCCTGCATCAGGCCAACATCCGCATCATCAATTCCATAAGGGAACACCTCGGACAGCCGGAAGAAAAATTCCCGACCAATGTCGAGACTCACGGAAACTCCTCGTCGGCAAGTTGCCCTATACTTCTCGACGAGTGCAACCGCAAGGGAATCCTCAAAAGGGGCGACACCCTGGCGCTCAGCGCATTCGGAGCCGGCTTCATTTCAGGTGCCGCAATCATGGAATGGTAAAAAATTCATTATATTTGTCAATACTAAAATCTGAACGGCTATATGATAAATAGCAGAATATGTGAAATTCTCGGGATCAGGTATCCGATATTCCAGGGAGGAATGGCATGGATCGCCGATGCATCCCTTGCAGCCGCTGTCTCTAACGCCGGGGGGCTCGGACTGATCTCGTCGATCAATGCCGGTACCGAAGCCGTGCGCAATGAAATCAGGAAATGCAAGGAACTTACGGACAAGCCTTTCGGAGTAAACATCATGCTTCAGGCCCCGAATGCCGGCGAGATTGCTCACATGGTCGTTGAAGAGGGCATAACAATCCTCACGACAGGAGCCGGTTCCCCTGCCCAGTACATGGAAATGTGGAAGGAGGCAGGCATCAAGGTGATTCCGGTCGTGGCGTCAGTGACCCTCGCCCTCAAGATGCAGGCAATCGGAGCGACTGCAGTAGTGGCCGAAGGTGCGGAATCCGGCGGACATGTCGGAGAACTGCACACCATGTCCCTCATTCCTCAGGTGGCGGACGCCCTCGACATCCCGGTAATCGCCGCAGGCGGAATTTGCGACGGAAGAGGAGCAGCTGCGGCATTCATACTCGGTGCGGACGCTGTCCAGGTCGGCACGAGATTCATTTCTGCCGAGGAGTGCACCGTGCACCAGAACTACAAGGACATGATTCTCAAGGCAACAGACATCTCGACAATAGTCACGGGCAAGACGCTCGGCCATCCGGTAAGGTCGCTGAAGACACCGTTCTCAAAGACCTTTGCAAAAATGGAGTCCGACCCGAACGTGAAGCCGGAAGAAATCCTCGCATTCGGCACCGGGGCTCTCCGCAAGGCAGTCAAGGAAGGCGATCCTAACGGAAGTTACATGGCTGGAGAGTGCGCAGGTATGGTCAAGAAGACTGAACCGGCAAAAGACATAATCGCAGACATAATTGACGGAGCGGAGAAGATTCTTGCAGGAGCAAGTTCCCGTCTGGCATGAACATCAAACGAACCAAATAATCAAAAGGACGAATAATGAACAAAAGAGTTGTAGTAACCGGTATGGGCGTCATATCGCCTGTGGGAAACAATGTAGAAGAGTTCTGGAAAAGCCTCGTGGACGGAGTCTGCGGAATAGGGCTCATAACAGAATTTCCCACTGACGGTCTCCCTGCAAAAGTTGCGGGCGAAGTCAAAAATTTCAATCCTGCGGACTACGGCATAGAGCCGGCTTTCGCAAGGAAACAGGACAAATTTTCCGTATTTGCCGTGGCAGCAGCCAATGAAGCCATCAGGCAGAGCGGCCTCAGCACGGCCGAAGATGGAGGCAACATCGATGCATTGAGGTTCGGTGTGTACGTAGGTTCCGGAATCGGAGGCTTTACCACACAATACAAGGAAAGCGAAAAGATGATAAACGACGGGGCAAAATGGATTTCCCCTCTTTTCATCCCTACGATGATAGCCAACATGGCCGCCGGAAACATCGCAATCAGGCATAACCTCTGCGGACCTTGCGTCCCTGTCGTTACAGCGTGTGCGACTTCCACTCACACGATCGGAGAAGCTTACCGTGCAATTAAGCATGGCTACGCCGACGCAATCATAGCAGGAGGTTCCGAGGCCGCAACAATTCCTCTCGGCATCGCCGGT
>CALVDU010000111.1 GCA_944326375.1 uncultured Bacteroidales bacterium
TCCATCTTTGCAATGGATATGGCGGCACTTCCGTCTCCGCTGTCCACGGCCCTTTTGTACCATAGCATGGCATTGCCATATTCTCTATTCTTGTCATATACATTGCCGAGACTGTAATATGCAATAGTATAATTTTGCTTCGCCGCTTCAAGATACCACTTTTCGGCTTTTTTCTGATTCGGCTTGTCTCTTTCTTTTAAGAATTCCGGATAAATTTTCATTCCGTACTCATAGCAATAACCCAACTTGTACTGGGCTTCGGCATCGCCTTTCTTTGCGGACTTGAGAAGGTCTTTCCTGCTTTGCCCGTATGCCACAGATACGGCGCAGAGCAGGACAGAAATTGCTGCGACCAATATTTTTTTCATATCGTAAGTGTTTTTTATGTTTCTTTGGTTCAGACAGGTGTATTGTTTCAGGACATCAGGGTTCAAGTCGTCTCAGATGCTGAAATTGTGGTAGTGCGGGCCGAAGCGGTCGTAGGCGGCACGGTCGAGGGCTTCCCTGTCGTCGGGATGCGCTATGCTTGTCAGGAGTTTCGCCCTCTCCTGCAGCGACTTGCCGTAGAGGTTGACTGCCCCGAACTCGGTCACGACCCAGTGGACATGCGCCCTTGTGGAGACGATTCCGCTTCCCTCATAGACCGCCGGCATTATCTTGCCGACACCCTTTGCTGTCCGGGACGGCATCGCAATTATCGCTTTCCCTCCCTTGGCAAGGGATGCACCGTACATGAAATCAACCTGTCCGCCTGTCCCTGAATAGAATTTCATGCCTATCGAGTCTGCGCAGACCTGTCCCGTAAGGTCGATCTGGACGGCTGAATTTATGGCCGTCATCTTCGGGTTCTGCGAAATTATGTACGGGTCGTTGGTATATCCCACGTCCATCATCGCAACCATGGGATTGTCGTCGATGAAATCGTAGCATTCCTTCGATCCGAAAAGGAAGGTGGACACTATCTTGCCTTTGTCGGTCACCTTTTTGGACCCGTTTATGACTCCTTTTTCCACGAGGTCGAGCACTCCGTCGGCAAACATTTCGGTATGGATGCCGAGGTCCTTGTGGTTGCCCAACTGGGCGAGGACTGCGTTCGGTATTGCACCTATGCCCATCTGGAGACAGGCCCCGTCTTCAATCAGTCCGGCGCAGTGTCTGGCAATTTCCGTTTCCGTTTCTGTCGGAGCGGCAAAATTCTTGGGTTCGAGGGGCGTGTCGCCCTCCACGAAGATGTCGATGTAGTCCAGAGGTATCATTGCCTGTCCCCATGCCCTCGGCACATTTTTGTTGACGACCGCAATGACGGTCTTTGCGCATTCTATTGCAGCGAGGGTGGCGTCCACGGAGGTCCCGAGCGAAACATATCCGTGCTTGTCCGGAGGACAGACCTGTATCATGGCGACGTCGCAGGGGAGTGCGCCGCATCTGTAGAGTTTCTGTGTCTCGCTTAGGAATACGGGGATATAGTCGGCATACCCTGACTGCACGTCCTTCCTTACGTTTGCCCCGATGAAGAAGCCCTGATGAAAGAAGATGCCCTCGTATTCGGCTCCGGCGTACGGAGCATGGCCCTCGGTGTGCAGATGGTGGATTCTGATGTCCCTGAGACCTTCTGCCTTTCCTCTGCGGCAGAGAGCGTCGATAAGCAGACGGGGAGCGCTTGCGACGCTGCTCAGGTGTACATGGTCGCCTGATTTTACCGCCTTTACGGCTTCGTCGGCTGAAACATAGCGGATTTCTTTTCTCATGTCTTTTGTTATAGTTCTGATAAATCTTTCAAAGATACAAATTTTATTTTTTTTATTTTTGTACCCGCAAAAATTTCAGAAGTCATGAAGACACGACAGGAAAAATTGGAGGCCTTCGGGAGAATCCTCGACATACTCGATGAATTGCGCGAAAAATGTCCGTGGGACAGGGCGCAGACTACGGAATCACTGAGGCCTCAGACCATAGAGGAAACATACGAACTCAGCGACGCAATCCTCAAGAAGGAAGAGGCCAACATATCCAAGGAGCTGGGAGATGTGCTTCTGCATGTGCTTTTCTATGCCAAGATAGGCGAGGAACAGGGGCAATACGATATCGTGGATGTGATCAACCATCTGTGTGACAAACTTATATACAGGCATCCGCATGTCTTTTCGTCCGTGCAGGTCGCGGACGCGGCTGAAGTCGTGAAGAATTGGGAGCAACTGAAAATCAAGGAAAAGGACGGAAACAAAAGGGTGCTTTCCGGCGTCCCTGAAACCCTGCCGCCGCTTTTGAAGGCATACAGGATGCAGGACAAGGCAAGGGGCGTAGGCTTCGACTGGGAAGAAAAGTCCCAGGTATGGGACAAGGTCGGTGAGGAACTCGGAGAATTCCGTACTGAACTCGAGGCCGTCGGGAACGCTCCGGACGAGGATACTAAAAAGGCAGCTTTCAGCAGGGCGGAAGGAGAACTCGGGGATTATCTTTTTGCCATAGTGAATGCTGCAAGGTTATACGGGCTGAATCCTGACACCGCTCTTGAACGCACATGCACCAAGTTCAGACAACGTTTCACATACCTTGAAGAGCACACCATAAGACAGGGGCGCAATCTCAAGGACATGACTCTCGCTGAAATGGATGCAATATGGGACGAGGCAAAAGCCAAGGGGCTGTGATGAATGCGGATTCAGGATCCGGAACCGGCGGAGAGGCCGCAGTTCCGGCCATGCAGGACTGGAGGGAAAGGACGGAGCTTCTTCTCGGGAAGGAGGGGCTTGACAGGCTTGCTGCGTCAACGGTCGCTGTAATTGGCACCGGAGGCGTGGGCGGCTATGCCGCTGAAATGATAGTCCGTGCCGGAGTGGGGAAACTGATACTGCTTGACAACGATACTGTCTCGGTCTCGAACAAGAACAGGCAGATCCTTGCCCTCGACTCCACGGTCGGAAGGCCGAAGTGCGAAGTGCTGAAGCAGAGGCTCAAGGACATAAACCCTGCCCTTGAAACCATTGTGCTGCAGACTTATCTTGACCCGGACAAGACGGCCGGGCTTCTCGGGCAGTACAGGATTGATTTCCTCGTGGATGCCATTGATACGCTCGCTCCGAAGCTGTCCCTGATAAAATATTGCCTCGACAACAGGATTCCGCTCGTGTCCTCAATGGGGGCAGGGGCAAAGATGGATGCGACGAAAGTCAGGATTGCCGACGTGTCCAAATCCTTCAACTGTCCGCTTGCGGCTGTCGTGAGAAAACGTCTCAGGCGCATGGGCATAACCAAGGGATTCAAGGTGGTGTTTTCCGAGGAACTGCCCGACATGAACGCATTTGTGGCATGCGACGAAGAGCACAAGAAATCCAATGCGGGGACCATATCCTATCTTCCTGCAGTGTTCGGTTGTGTCTGTGCCCAGGCGGCCATATCATCACTGCTCGGAAAATGAGCCGTATTCGCATATTTTTGCTAAATTTGCAGATTGATTGCCGCAAAAGGCGGCTTAATGCAGGCTTTAGGGCCGCCAATAACCAGAAAAGATGGCAGATTATAGAATTGTAGAAGTCACGACGAAAAGGGATCTGATGAAATTCATCAAGTTCCCGGAAAAATTATACCGCAACTGTCCGCAGTATGTCCCGGCCCTGCGTTCCGATCAGGTGAAGTCCCTGACGTCGGTCGCTCCGCTGAAATACTGTACGCATAAGATGTGGATGGTCATGGACGGCAGGAATGTCGCCGGACGCATCTGCGGCATGATAAATCCGAGGTACAACGAAAGGTACGGGACAAAAAGGGCAAGGTTCGGATGGTTCGACACCATAAATGACATTGAGGTGGCGCGCCTGCTCCTGGGCACGGCCGAATCATGGGCCAAATCCATGGGAATGAACGAAATCCACGGACCTTTGTACTACAACACCATGGGCAAGCAGGGAATGCTGGTAGAAGGATACGAAAATGTCCCGCCGTTCAACTGTCTCTACAATTTCCCTTATTATAATGATTTCGTGACTGCTCTCGGTTATGAGAAAGAGTGCGACTGGCTCCAGTACAAACTGAAGGCTGACCAGCAGGTGCCGGACAAGATGGTGGCGATAGCCGACAGGCTCATGGAGAGATACAAGCTGACCGAAGGCGACATAGACAAACTTAAGCATGACAAGGGGCTTGTAAAGGAATTTTTCAGAATCTATAATGACAGTTTTTCGGAGACGGTCTATAATTTTGTCCCGTTCAACGATGACGAAATAGAAGAGGAGGCAAGAGAATCCATAAGCCGTCTGGACAAGAGGCTGTGCTGCGTCCTTCTCGACGAGAACAAGGAAATAGCGGCATTCGGCATATCATTCCCGACCTTGTCGAAGGCCCTGCAGAAAGCCCGCGGAAAGATGTTTCCGTTCGGCTGGATACATTTCCTGAGAGCCCTGAAAAAATTTGACACGATAGACCTGATGATAAACGGCGCCGCACCGAAATGGCAGAATACAGGAGTGTCATCCGTCTACCACAACATCATGGCGAGGAAATACCGTGAATCCGGGGTCAAGTGGGCGATCACGAACCCGCAGATAGAGACGAACAAGGCGGTAAATGTATGGGACAGGTATGAGCATGAACTCTACATGCGCCGCAGATGCTATGTCAAGACAATAGAATAAAGGATATATATGGCTGAAAACTCATTGATAGACAAGATTTCCGGTCTTCAGGAAAAATACATGGGCCTGCAGACGCAACTTTCCGACCCGGATGTGATATCCGACATGAAGAAGTACGTGCAGCTCAACAAGGAGTACAAGGAACTTGCCCCGATAATCGAGGCGGGCAACCGTTACAGGAAAATGGTCGAAGACTACGAGGCGGCAAAGGACATCATCGCCAATGAGAAGGACGAGGAATTGAGAGAAATGGCGAAGGAAGAAATGGCTGAAATCGAGCCGAAACTTCCTGAAATGGAGCAGGAAATAAAATTGCTCCTCATTCCTGCCGACCCTCAGGACAGCAAGAATGCCATACTGGAAATCCGCGGAGGAACAGGCGGGGACGAGGCTGCAATCTTTGCCGGAGACCTTTTCAGGATGTATTCCAAATATGCAGAAAGGAAGGGCTGGAAGATGGAAGTGACCAATTCTTCGGAGGGTGCAGCGGGCGGATTCAAGGAAATTGTCTGCAAAATCAGCGGAGAAGGGGTCTATGGCACGATGAAATATGAGTCGGGCGTGCACCGCGTGCAAAGGGTGCCGCAGACGGAGACTCAGGGCAGGGTGCATACTTCTGCCGCTTCTGTTGCCGTGCTTCCGGAGGCTGATGAATTCGATATCGAATTGAACATGAACGATATAAGGAAAGATACCTTCTGCTCGTCCGGTCCGGGAGGACAGTCGGTGAACACGACTTATTCGGCAATCAGGCTCACGCACATCCCGTCCGGAATCGTCGTCCAGTGCCAGGATGAAAAGTCCCAGCTGAAAAATTTCGACAAAGCTTTGGCCGAACTGCGCACGAGACTCTACAACATGGAATACGAGAAGTATCTCAACGAGATTTCCGCAAAGCGCAAGACGATGGTTTCCACCGGCGACCGTTCTGCGAAAATCAGGACCTACAATTATCCTCAGTCACGTGTTACGGACCACAGGATAAATTACACCATGTATAATCTGCCGGTATTCATGGACGGGGACATCCAGGAAGTGATAGACCAGTTGCAGATTGCAGAAAATGCTGAAAGACTGAAGGCTGCGGAATAATTTTCCGGAGTCGCCGAGGCTGTTGGGGGTGCCCTTGCGGGCTGAGATCATACCCTTGGACCTGATATGCGTAATGGCATCGTAGGGAAACGGACCTGCTTATGTATTATAATCATAATGTTGCCGTTCCCTCGCAGGGAACGGTTTTTTGCTTCCTTCAGCCTTGTGAAAATAAAAACCATAAACATTATGATTAACAGAAATTTTGACAGATTTGCCGAGAAATACGATTCGTGGTTTCTCAAGAACGCCAACGTGCTCGCATCAGAGGCCGCATTGGTGGCATATTTCCTCAGGCCGGAGGAAAAAATCCTTTCAGTAGGCTGCGGGAGCGGACTTTTCGAGCATATTCTCAAGACTGAGTACGGCATCACGGTCACGGAAGGCATCGAACCTTCATCCGACATGGCAGAAATAGCCAGGGCAAGGGGCATGAATGTGGAAATCTGTACGGCAGAGGAATATGACCCGAAGGGGAAGGTCTACGACACGATTCTCTACAACGGATGCCCGGGATATATCACTGATCTCGACAAGGCTCTCGCCAACAGTAATGCGGCACTGCGCAAAGGCGGCAAGGTAATCCTGATAGACATCCCGAAAGAAAGTTCGTACGGCATCATGTACAATCTTGCCAAGACGCTCGGCACGTGGGACCATCCTCTCCTGGAGGGAATACTTCCTCCGAATCCGTACCCGATTGAACTTGCCGCAAAGGCATGCTGGAGGACGACTGCAGAAAAGGTCGTTTCCCTTGAAAAGACAGGGTTCGGAAAATTTGAATACGCGCAGACCTTGATGACACATCCTGTCTATTCCAACGACAAGGTGGAGCAGCCAGCAAGTGGGTATGACAGGGGCGACTACGTGGCAATCTGCGGCTATAAACTGTAATTATGCATTCAAGGAAATGGACCGATGCGGCTTGGAATGCCGCAACGCCGGTCTTTGACAAGATAACGGCACATCCGTTCATCACGGAAATGATGGACGGGACGCTTCCTATGGACAAATTTCTGTACTACATCCGCCAGGATTCCCTGTATATGAAGCATTATTCCGAAGTCATGTCCTTCATGGCAGACAGGATTCCCGAGCCGGAGATTTCCTCCCTGTTCAGGAAACTGGCGGAGGACAACATTGAGGCCGAGAAGGAGATGCACAAGTTTTTTGTCTCTCCTGGGACGGATTCTGCAGGTTCGGAGATGCTGTCTGACGAAAAGATGTCCCCGACCTGCCTGTTTCTTGTATCTCATCTGAGGATGCAGGCTGCAAGTCCGAGCCTTGAAGTGGCTATGGCTTCTGTGCTTCCGTGTTTTCTGGTTTATCAGCGGACAGGGGAGCATATATTCAGGGGATGCAGGCGGGAAGGCAACCCCTATATGAAATGGATAGAGACGTATGCTGCGGATGAGTTCGACACCTCCGTCTCGGCTCTGATGTCCATTTGCGACAATATGGCTGCATCATGTCCCGGACAGGCTGACGCAATGACTGAAGCCTTCGTCATGGGTACAAAAATGGAATGGATGTTCTGGGATGCCGCCTACAGGATGGAGAAATGGAAAATATAATGAAAAAGTATCATATAGCATTGTCAATCGCCGGGAGTGACCCGAGCGGTGGCGCAGGAATACAGGCGGACCTCAAGACATTTTCCGCCTGCGGATGTTACGGGGCAACGGCAATAGTGGCCGTCGTCGATGAAAATACCGTAGGAGTCACGGGGGTGCACCCCATTCCCGTGGATTTCGTGACGGGGCAGATAAAGTCCGTTCTGGACGATATCGGTGCAGATGCGGTAAAAATCGGAATGCTTCATTCTTCCGAACTGATAATTGCCGTCAGGGATACCCTGAAAGCATACGGAATCCGCAACATAGTCCTCGATCCGGTAATGGTGGCGACATCCGGAGACCCTCTGCTTCAGGAAGATGCCGTCAAGACACTGAAAGAGGAACTCGTGCCGTATGCAAGGATAATCACTCCGAATGTGCCGGAGGCGGAAATCCTCCTCGGCGAAAAAATCGTTTCCGAGGAACGTTTCCCGGAATATGCCCGCAGGCTTTCCATGGACGGCGCCGTATCCGTGCTGCTGAAGGCAGGACATCTGCATGACGATGTGGTCACGGACATATTCTACAACGCCGAAACCGATGAAACAATCGAACTCAAATCCCGCAGGCTCAACACGAAAAATACGCACGGCACTGGTTGCACGCTTTCTTCGGCGGTAGCCTCATTCCTTGCCAAAGGTATGGAGATGAATGATGCCGTAAGGAATGCAAAGGCGTACATAGAGGGGGCGATAGCTTCGGGGGCGGAATATGAGATTGGTCACGGTCACGGTCCGGTCAACCATTTTTATAATTTGTGGAAATAAATGGAAATCAAGGGCGTTTTTTTCGACATGGACGGTACTGTAGCGGATACCGAATCCTTGTGGAGATATATAATTGATTCGATTTCAGACCGTTTTGGTCTGGATTTCACTTTCTTCGACAGGGTTGAGGACGGCTACAACCTCGCTATGGCGGACGCACTGAAACTGATTCTCGAAGAGAACGGCAGGTATTCTGCGGAACTTGAAAAGGAGATTCTCGACGAGGTGGATGTCCTGTATGAAACCGCCTTGAACGGGAAAACTTTTCTTATAGGCGGGATTCCGGAACTTCTTCAGACTCTCCGGGACAGAGGCATTGTTTCGGTTCTCGTGAGCAACTCCACGAGACGGCAGGCCGGGATGATACTGGAGCATTACGGGCTTTCGCATCTGATAGGCTTCATTGTGGCTGCGGATGATGTGGCCAGAGGCAAGCCTGACAGGGAACCGTATTGCAGGGCGTTGGAACTCACGGGCCTTGTGCCGGAAGAAGTCGTGGCGGTCGAGGACTCCGATACTGGCGAAAAGTCTGCTGCAGGAGCGGGAATCGCCTGCATAAGAGTCCGGACCAACACTCCTTTTGAAGCGTATGATCTTGTAAGGGAACGTTTAAACATAAGATAATGGAAAAGAATCTGAAAAGAATTGTCAATCCGTGGGCCGGACTTGAAGACCAGGGCTACAACTGTTTCGGCTGTGCACCTACCAATCCTTTCGGGTTGAAGATGGAGTTTTATGAAGACGGGGACGACGTGGTTTCGTGGTGGAATCCGTCGGACAATTATCAGGGCTGGCTGCATACCCTCCACGGAGGCATACACTCTGCCCTCATGGATGAAATTGCAATGTGGGTGATAGCAAGGAAACTGCAGACTTCCGGAATGACGACAAACCTCAACGTGAAATTCAAGAAGCCGGTTCCTACCGGCCCTGACGTGAAGATAGAAATCAGGGCAAGAATCCGTGAAATGAAGCGGAATTTCGTGTTTCTCAATGCAGAAATCATTTACGGCGGGGAAACGTGCTCGTCTGCTGAAATTACATATTATTGTTTTCCGAAGGAAAAGGCGGCTTCCGACTACTATTTCAACGGCTGCCATACCGAAGATGAAATCTGAAAGCCATGGAAGTTTATATAAACCGTTTTCCGGTGGAATGCCCGCCGGAACTTTCCCTTGCGGGACTTCTGCAGAGGGAAAAAGTCTCTTCGGAGGGGATAGCAGTCGCAGTTGACAACAAGGTCGTGCCGAAAAAGGCATGGAACGACACATTCCTGAGCGAAGGAGCAAAGGTAACCGTCATAAGGGCGGTCTGCGGAGGATGATGAAAGTCATTGTCATAACCGCTCCTGACTTCCTGCCCGATGAGGCGGAGTCTGTCCGCATTCTGCTTTCAGAGGGGGCGGACAGGGTGCATCTTCGCAAACCGGGTTCTTGTGAGGCGGATTTCCGCCGGCTCATAGAGTCCATACCGGAGGAATTTTATCCCTCCCTGACTCTTCAGGACCATGTGGGGCTGGCTGTGGAGTACGGCATCGGGGGAGTGCATCTGAATTCCCGCAACCCTTCTGTGCCGGAGGGATTTCACGGTCTCGTGAGCCGTTCATGCCATTCTTTGGAGGAGGTCGTGACGCACAAAACAGAGGATTATCTGTTTCTCTCGCCGATATACGACAGCATTTCCAAAACAGGCTACCATTCAGCCTTTTCTCCGGAGTCGCTGGAATCCGCCGTCGGAGTCATAGGGCCCCGGATTATGGCATTGGGCGGAGTCAGACCGGAAAATCTGCCGGAACTGCGGGAATACGGGTTCGGAGGTGCTGCGTTCCTCGGCTATATCTGGAAGGACGCTACGCCCAAAGAAGCGGCCGAGCGCATAAGAAAAATAAGGGAAATCCTTTTGGAGGACAAATAAAATGCTTCAATTCATTACACACAGGACAGCCCGCTGCGGCGAAGCCGAAGGCTCTGAAGCCGTGCTCAAAGGCGGTTGCCGCTGGATTCAGCTGAGGATGAAGGAATCTACGGAAGACGAGATTGTTGCAGCAGGGCAGGAAGTCAGGAGGCTTTGCCGGGAATACGGGGCAACTTTCATCGTGGACGACCATGTAGAGCTCGTGGAACGGCTCGGAGCAGACGGCGTGCACCTCGGCAAGAATGACATGCCTGTCGCAGAGGCGAGGAAAATCCTCGGCAAGGACAGGATTATAGGTGCAACTGCAAACACTTTCGAGGACATTTGCAGGGCTGCGGAAGCCGGGGCTGACTATATCGGTCTCGGACCTTTCCGGTTCACTTCGACCAAGAAGAACCTCAGTCCGGTGCTCGGCCTTGAGGGCTATGCCTCAATCATGGAACGCTGCAGGGACGCGGGGCTTGCTCTTCCTGTCGTGGCAATAGGCGGAATCACGGCAGACGATGTTCCGGCATTGCTCGGAACGGGGATTTCAGGAATCGCAGTTTCTGGCACGTTGCTCAACGCTCCGGACATATCCGGAGAAACGGAAAGAATATTGGAAACGATAAAAGAATACAAGAAATGAACAAAGATTTGGTAATAGGCGGACGCACTTTCCGCTCCCGGCTCTTTACCGGAACCGGCAAGTTCAGTTCCAACGAAGTCATGTCCGAGGCGATAAAGGCATCGGGCACGGAGATGGTAACCATAGCCATGAAAAGGGTCGATATGGACAATCCTGAAGACGATATGCTCTCGCATGTCAAATTCCCCGGAATACAGCTGCTCCCGAACACTTCGGGCGTGAGGGATGCTGAAGAAGCCGTGCTTGCAGCACAGCTTGCAAGGGAAGCCTTCGGAACGGATTTCATCAAACTGGAGATACATCCGGATCCGAAATATCTGTTCCCGGACCCCGTGGAGACGCTGAAAGCCACTGAAGAACTCGTGAAAATGGGCTTTGTGGTCCTGCCGTATATTCAGGCGGACCCCGTACTCTGCAAGCGTCTTGAAGAGGCAGGTGCGGCTACCGTGATGCCTCTTGCAGCCCCGATAGGCTCCAACAAGGGGCTTGTGACCAGGGATTTGCTTGCAATCATCATCGAGCAGAGCAATGTCCCTGTGGTGGTGGATGCCGGGATAGGTGCGCCGTCACATGCTGCGGAAGCGATGGAAATGGGTGCGGATGCTGTTCTCGTCAATACGGCGATAGCTGTATCCGGAGACCCTGTGAGGATGGCAAAGGCTTTTGCGGCGGCCGTTGAAGCCGGCAGGGAAGCATACGAGGCAGGTCTCGGTGCCCGTTCGTTCCATGCGGAGGCAAGCAGCCCACTCACGTCGTTCCTTGATTGAGCAGGAGGCGCAAGATGTTTTCAGAATAACTCTTGAATTACGAGTGGGACACCGTTACCGGGGAAATCCTGTCGAAACGTCCTGCGGATGTGGAGATTGCCCTCGGAAAGGAGCATCCCGGAGTTGAAGATTTCATGGCTCTCGTTTCTCCGGCCGCAGCCGCATACATAGAGCCTATGGCGCAGTTGAGCAGGAAATACACACAGGAGAGGTTCGGAAAGACGGTGTCCATGTATATTCCGATGTATATCACGAATTCCTGCACGAATTCCTGCGTCTATTGCGGATTCAACAGGCACAACCTCATAGAGAGGGTTGTCCTGACTCCGGAACAGATTGAGGACGAGTGCAAGGCTATAAGGCGTCTCGGTCCGTTCGAAAACCTGCTTCTCGTGACCGGGGAGAATCCTGCCGTGGCAGGCGTGGACTATCTTGAAAAGGCACTGCAGGTTTGCCGTCCTTATTTCAACAATCTGACGATGGAGGTCATGCCCCTCGCTTCGGAGGATTATGCAAGGCTTGCCAAATCAGGCCTGAACGGGGTAGTGTGCTTTCAGGAGACGTACAACAGATTGAATTACAAGACTTATCATCCTGCAGGGATGAAATCCAAATTCGAGTGGCGGGTAAACGGGTTCGACCGCATGGGACAGGCCGGACTCCACAAAATCGGTCTTGGCGTGCTGATAGGGCTTGAGGACTGGAGGACGGATATCACGATGATGGCAATGCATCTTCAATATCTCCGCAAACGTTATTGGAGGACGAGATACAGCGTCAATTTCCCGAGGATGCGTCCGGCCGAGGGGCATTTCCAGCCCAACGTCACGATGAGCGACAGGGAATTGGCCCAGGCGATATTCGCATTCAGGATATTCGACCACGACGTGGACATCTCCGTGTCCACGAGAGAGGCTCCGGACTTCCGCGACCATATTGCCACATTGGGTGCGACTTCCCTGAGCGCAGGCTCGAAGACGGATCCGGGCGGATATTATACCTATCCGAAGTCACTGGAGCAGTTTGCCGTAAGTGACGAGAGAACTCCTAATGAGGTTGCTGACGCAATCAGAAAGTCCGGGTATGAGGCAGTTTGGAAGGACTGGGACAAGATTTTCGACTGACAATGGCTCATGACGGCAGATATGCGAGGCAGATAATGCTGCCTGAAATAGGAAAGGAGGGGCAGGAAAGGATTTCCCGTTCTTCCGTCCTGGTTGTGGGAGCAGGAGGGCTCGGTTCTCCTGCCGCCCTTTATCTTGCGGGAGCAGGTGTGGGGCGAATTGGCCTTGCCGACCCCGATGTCGTGTCGGAGAGCAACCTTCAGAGGCAGGTGCTGTATGAGACCCGCCATGTCGGAATGCCCAAGACCGAAGCGGCAAGGGAGCGTCTGTCCGCATTTTCTCCGCAGACGGTCTTTGAGTGTTTCCCGGAGGGGCTGACTTCCGCCAATGCGGCGGAAATCGTTAGGGGCTATGACATTGTTATTGACTGTTGCGACAATTTTCCTACCCGCTATCTCATCGACGACACATGTGCCGCCTGCGGCAAACCGTGGGTATATGGCTCAATCGGAGAATTTTCAGGTCAGGCGGGCGTGATGAATTACAGGAGCGGAAGGCGTTATTCGGACCTTTATCCCGACAGGGAGAGCCTGTGTGCCCTTCCTCGGACGGTGTCGGGCGTGCTCGGTACTGTTCCCGGCGTAATAGGGACCATTCAGGCTTCCGAGGCTCTCAAGATGATTGCCGGATTCGGTTCAGTCCTCGACGGGAGGCTCTTTGTCATAGACCTGAAGACCATGCAGACCGACATTGTCGATTTCTGATTGTCCCTTCCCGTGCGGCTCTTCTGTCGTTTTGAAAGATGACATGACAATAAAAGGACGGCCCAAACGAGTCGTCCTTTTATTGTCAATGCTGCGGTTACTCTTATGCCAATGCGAAGGAGAGGTCACCGCGGCAGCAGAGTTTGCCGTTTACCCTGAGCTCCGCTTCGGTGAAGAAAATCATACCCCTTCTTCCAGTCAGCTTCGCCGTGACTTCGCAGAGGTCGCCCGGACGGACGATGTTCTTGAATTTCACGTTGTTGATGCCGGTGTAAAGGGTAGTGTGCCCCTTGAGCTCGTCCTTGACGAGGAGCGCACAGCTCTGAGCCATGATTTCGCACTGTATTACGCCCGGAACAATCGGATTGCCCGGAAAATGTCCCCTGCAGAAGAACTCGTCTTCCTTGATTCTGTATTTTGCATGGGCCACACCTTCCGAATCGATGTCGATTTCGTCCACAAGGAGCATCGGTTCCCTGTGCGGCAGATATTCTTTAAGTTCTTCTTTTGTCATGATCTGTCAATTTTGGAATCAGTTGCCTTCCACTTTTCTGAATGCTATGCAGCCGTTATGTCCTCCGAAGCCGAGGGAATCCGAAATTGCCAGGGTGATGTCCACCTTTTCCGCCTTGTTGGGCGTATAGTTGAGGTCGCATTCCGGATCCGGAGCGTCGAGGTGGATTGTCGGAGGCACGATGCCGTTCTTGAGCGCAAGTATGGATGCGATGGCCTCCACTGCGCCTGTCGCCCCGAGCATGTGTCCGGTCATGGACTTGGTGGAGCAGATATGCGCCTTGTAGGCATCGTCTCCGAGCACGAGCTTGAACGTCTTTGTCTCAAGAGAGTCGTTCAGGGCCGTGCCTGTCCCGTGCGCATTTATATGGAGCACGTCGTCTTTTGTATATCCTGCTTCGTCAAGGGCCATCTTTATTGCGGCGGCCTGTGTCTTGCAGTCGGTTCTCGGAGCAGTCATGTGGTATGCGTCGCAGGTGTTGCCGTATCCGCAGATTTCTGCGAAAATCTGAGCACCGCGTGCCTTTGCATGTTCGTATTCTTCGAGGACGAGCATTGCAGCCCCTTCTCCCATGACGAATCCGCCGCGGTTGGCATTGAACGGAAGCGATGCATAGTTAGGGTCTTCGCTCTTGGAGAGCGCCTTTGCATTTGCGAAACCGGCGATGCCGAGAGGAATTG
>CALVDU010000112.1 GCA_944326375.1 uncultured Bacteroidales bacterium
TGCAACTCCTCCATATTTATCCAATTCATACCTGTACAAATCCGAAATCTCCAATGGAACAGACAAAGTGCCGGTATGCCATTTAAGTGCGTAGACCGCCTGTCTATACCGCTGCTGTGACAGTAACATACCAATATCCGGTTCCATTCTGCTGCAAGATAACAGACAGATACTCAATATAGGCAGCAATATCAGATACTTTTTCATGGTGGTTTTATCTATAAGAGGGATAATTATAGTATTCTTGTTCTGTTACCTGTTCTTGTCCAATGATATGGCCATTAGCTACCTTGAAAATAAGATACTTGGATTCTTCTTTGGAAGCATTTTCATTGTGAATAGGCACATTTCCAGAGTACCAGTCCGCTAACACTTTTGATTGGTATGGAAAGAAATAATCCATACCCACTGCTTCGTCTGAAAGTAAACTTTGAATTGTGCTCTCATTCCCTTTAATATGTCCTTTAACATCTGTTACATTTGCGTATATTTCTGTCAGATAGAGCATTCCATTCTCTATCTTCCATGTGGCAATATATCCTCTCCATATTGCTGAACAGTCCGCGAACAATTCAATGTGATGTTCTTCCAGATACGGCTTGAATAAATCGGCACAGTATACTCCAGTCTCATATGCTACATCATTATAAATCACAGTATCCGGAATCTGCATTGTCATGTCATTGTCCTTTATTTATCTATACCTGTTTTCCTGTAAGGTAAACCATGTAACAAGATTTTGAAGAGTATCAATTGCCTGCACTGTTTCATAATAATAACTGTCACTTAATCTTAAATGACAAGACCCGTCGCGGGAACTGGTCAGGACCATATCTTAATTCATCGTCATATGTTTCGCGCAGAGTTCATCAAAGTTCCCGATGACATCCCGCAGATTCCGAGGCAGATATTCCGATACGACATATTTGACCAACCATGACGGAATGCCATAGTATGCAGCCGCAATACCTCCCGTCATACAAGCGATCGTGTCACTGTCTCCTCCCAGAGATATTGCCAGTCGGATTGCCGACTCATAATCGTGGCTGTCCAGGAATGCTATTATCGCTTCGGGACAGGAACCTTGACATGTCTCATCAAACTGATATACCGGTCTGATTTCATCACAAGTCCGATGCAGATTATAGCCGAAAGCTGTCTCAATATAATCCTTGATCTCAGCTTTGGATTTATGTTGACGGGCCATGAAGATTGCCGCCGCAATGGATTGAGCCCCTTTGATACCCTCAGGGTGATTGTGTGTGACTTCAGCCGATTGCCTGGCCAACTCAAGAGCTTCTTCAAGCGAACCGGCATAGTACCCGCATGGGCTTACGCGCATTCCCGCACCATTCCCGAAGCTGCCATAAGGCTCCTTGTCCTTACTATAGAACAGCCATTCATAGAACATTCCTCCATAGCCTCTGTTCGGATATTCCTGCCCCCAATCGGGCATAGTCTTTTGCAGCGGGACTCCGCTCAGAAGCCAGTCTGCAACTGCGATGGTCATTACAGTATCGTCAGTAAATTCAGTTCCGTCCGTGAATAAGGCGACTCCTGTTGACTTGCAATTGCAGAACTCATAGAACGATCCGACAATGTCTCCGATTATGGCACCTATGATACCGCCGGATACAAATCGCTCGCCGCTGTCGGCTTTCAGTATCTCCAATGTGCGCTCATCTTCTTCGCCATTGTAATATTTGTGCAATGCTTCCGAGAAAATATTGTCCGGACATACGGAATTGAACAAAGTCATCGACGAACGAAATTTCAAGGCGTCTGTTTCGCCCAGAATTTCATTGGCCGGCTTCCCGTCAATCGCCAGCATCGCCATTGTTATTTCCCAAAGATTGCTGCCGAGGACAGGATGATGCAGGAACATAATCGCCTCATCTCTGTCGGCAATGCCGTAATAATCAGAATTCATGCTATGGCCCAGTTCCCGCAGCTGCGGAAACATGTACCACATCCAGTGCGACCGTTTTCTCCCGGATTGAATCTCCTTTAATGCAGATGTATATGCGTTATAATGGGCAGCCACAAATCGTCTCAGATTATATCGTGAAGCATATTCTTCGTATTTTGCCATAGTCATTATATTCTTCGGTAAGGAATTCAACTTCTTTTTCTTATGCCGCCATAGCTAAACCATATTTTCCTGCGCCGCAGAAAGCCTCTTGTACTCCTGCTCATCATAATCTTAATTCGGGCAGTTTTCCGAGAAGCCGGCATACTCCCCGGTCAGTTTGCATATCATACCTCTTTTCAGGTCAACTTCCCTGTTCTTGCAGACTTTGCAGAACTTCAGCATTTCTTCTCGCGTCATGGTCTTGATAAAGTCTTACAATTTTTCCATATACTTGATTCTGATTACCGAGTGCTCGGAGTCAATCTCGATCTTACCGAGCCGGGAAAGGACGGACTGGCCGAGCAGCAGAGGGGCGCGTTGGCTCCTGACAACCGACGCACGGACATTGCGGAGATGCAATCCCCCGAATTCGATATCACGCAAATTCAGTATCGTTCCCTGTACGACACTCCCGTCGGCGGTAATATAATTGCTGCTGCCGCGGACATCTCTTGACGACAGGTATCCGTTCTTCATCATGAAGGTCGCCTCCACATCCGATATAGAGACATCGCTTGCGCCTGTGTCAAAAACGAAGCGGAGAGGCAAGGAGTTTACCTTGCATTCGACCACGTACACTCCACCGTCACGCGTGAACGGGATTTCGGCCGTTCTTTCCACGTGCTCTCCGGGGTCGTCCTCCGCCGGGGCAGAACCGGAACCGCCAGTGTCATATTTCTCAATCAGGTTTTGGAATTCCACACTACTGCGGATATAATCAAGGTCATCATCGTTGGAAATATGATTGAATTCCCGATAGCCGAGCTCGAGGGCTTTCTCCAGACAGGACAGAGCCTTGTCTGTGTACTCAAGGCGCGAATAAAGGCATGTAGCCTCGTACCAACACGAAGCGTCATCCGGATTCTCCGACAGAATTCTGTCCAGGAATTCGACAGCCTTATCCTCCTCGCCAAGCGCCGCATATGCATAGAACGCGCATGAACCGACATCCGGGACGGTGTCTAACTGAATGACTTTTTCATAATCGGCCCGGGCAAGGAGGGTGTCGCCCTTTTGCAAATACATGTCTCCTCTTAACATATAGGCATACACATCTGCCGGCTCCAGCGACACCGCCATGGTATAGTCCTTTATCGCACCGTCCACATCTCCGGTGTTGTCCTTGTAGAATCCGCGCTTGTGATACCCGGCATAAGATTCAGGCGCAAGAGCGATCGTAGCGGTAAGTTGGTCAATCGCCTCATACTCTCTTCCAAGACCATAGAGTATGTCCGCCTTCAGAATTCCGGTATCATAATCCGAGGAGTCCTGAGCAATGGCCTCATCTACATATTCCAAGGCAAGGTCATACTCTCCGAGCTGAGAATAATTCTCGGCAAGCAAATATGTGACCAGGTTGGAATGATTACCTGTCTCAAGCAGGCAGTCAACAGCTTCGGCGTAGCGGTCATGAATCTGATAAAGAATCGCGATATATATCGGCCATGATACATCTTCCGGATTCCCCGCCGCCTTTACCCCGAGTTTGGCGACAGCCTGTGTGAGATATGTATCAGGTATTTCGTTCATCAGCATGTAATAGGCCTTGTCGTCCTTGTCTATCTCCAGCGCCGCGATGATATCATCCAGAGCCTCTGTATATTTCCCCTGACCGATATAGCTCTCCGCTCTGAAAGAGTATCCCGACGAATAGTCTGACGCCATATTGACAACTTTCGTGAAATACCCTTCAGCCGCTGCATAGTCCTCCCTGGCGTTGGCGTTACGCCCGAGGCCCATGTATCCCATGGCATCTCCGGAATCGAGTTCCAGCATCTTCCGATAATCAGCATCAGAAAGGTCATATGCCTCAAGCTTGTAATAAAGGTCCCCACGGCCGTCGTAGAAGGAAGATTCATCGGGAGCGAGCCTTATCGCGGCCGCGTAGTCCGTCAGAGCATCAGGATATTCCTCCAGAGCCTCGTGAATATACGCCCGGTAGAGGTGCGCCAAGGCCCTATGGCCCTTATCGCGGCGCGGGAGATTCTTTATCGCCGCGTTGGCCGCCGACAGAGCCTGTCCCAGTTCATCGCTCTCATAATGGATGACGGCCAGCAATGTATATGCATACCCGTTGTCCGGATTCTCATCAAGTTCAGCCAGGAAATACTCCGCAGCCTCGGCATAATCGCCGTCCGCCATCGCCTCCATCCCTCGCTCGATATTGTAGCTATCGATGTCCTTCTGCGCAAAGGACGGCACTGCGAATAGAAGTATCGTAGCAGTGAAAAGAAAAGTCAAGAAATGTTTATTGGTCATAGTTATGTTAGAAGTTGATATTAAAATCAATTAGAGGTTCAAAGTCAGCCGGTTTGGTATCGGAGTGATTCTCCAGAATTTCTATAGCATCGTCTATCTGCCTGTCCAGATAACGGATGCTCCAGTCACTATTATAATACTGCCGGTAATATTCCATACCGGCGAGACGGTCAAGATACCTTTTCCTGTATCCGTCCACGGCAAAAGGGCTTTCCCGCTCAATATCGTCCTGAGCATCTTTCAGTATGGACTGGAATTCCTTATACGACTTTTCATAGTCCTTCAGCAGTCTCTGGACTATCGACAACTCGCTTTTCAATTGAGAGGAATACATCCAGTCGAAATAGGATATCGCCTCTTCTACGGCCTCCTTGTCAAACTTTTCATAAAGCCACCTGTTCGCCAGTTTCACCATACAGGTGTCGAGAAATCCTGCATATCGCTGAAAATACGCAATCTCCGCATTCTGCTCGACTATCTCTCCCCGTAGGGAATCCAGAATAGCAGCCATACGCAGCGAATCCTTCTTCATATCTTCCTCCAATACCGCAATAGCAGAAAGATTCGCCGCACTTATGCTGTCATTTATGATTATGACATCCCTGAGAGAGTCCACAAGAACCTGCAAGCTGTCCACATTTTCCCGCAGAGCTCTCGCATTCGATTCGCGTTCCGGCCTCTTTAGTCCGTCTTGGGCGTTTGACACAAATGCAAATGATAAAGCCATCATCAGCACTATGATAGTATTTCTAAACATATTCAACAATCAATAAGGTATCAGCACATAACCTCTGTCTTCGCCATAATCTATCGTATTATCCTTCTCATATACTACATAAATCCTATATGTTCTGTCTTTTAACATATTGTTCAGCTGGACAGGCGTATAGTCGGAGAATAATGTGCCTGCGGTTGATTTACCTTTGGTAGAAGCGTAATGTGAAGATTTTGTAGGTATCTTGTCAATCCCGACCATGAGATAGTCACTATTGTTTTCTCCGTTACTTCTGACATAAAAGGTAAAATTGTCATATCCCGTAACTGTAAAGGTCATGATCGCCGACAGTCCTGGGCGATGATAATTTTTTGTGGAGCAGAAAGCCCGGTATGCACTACTCGGATAATGCATCGAGACCCATTGCCCCTGCGTGTCCACAAGAATTTGCCTCTTGAAATCCCTCGAATAATAGTTCGTCGCCTCTTTATAATACCCGTTTGCTCTTTGTGTGAGAGCTTCCTCCGGTTTGGCGGAAGAGCCATAGTTCGAACAGAAGGCCGCATACTCCTTTATGGCACTGTTCACGGAAGTGGTCAAAGTCTTGAATGCACTCTCGGACATGTTCCTATATCCGGACATCTCATCCACCTTTGCAGAGACCTGGCTGTAGTGCGAATTTCCGATCCGCACCTTTACCTCGGACAATCTGCCGTACAGTTCCGAGCAGTTCTTAAGATATTCCATAGCCCTGTACATATTCGCCGAACGTATTTTTCCGGCCGCGTCGTCAATGGAATAAAATTCAGTATTGTCAGCTACAGCTTTTGCGTCCCAATAGTTTTTTATTATCGAAGCGACTGCATCCAGACCGGAGACGGACGAGCCCGTCACTGCGGGCGAACCATCACTCATCTTAAGGTTCTTCAACTCGGTTATCCTGTCCTCCATTTCCTTCAGGCCCGTTTCCGGCCATACCGGAGAATTGAATACTTTGTAGCAGGAATAGAGGAATACCGGCACATACTCCACTACCATATATTTTATTCCATGGTCAAATTCATCTGGCGTAAGGAACCCTTCTTCCCTGTATATGGCAATCTTGTCGGACACTACGTCATAGATAGAGTCATTGGATTTCCGGGTTCCTATTTCTGAAAAATTGTCAATGTCGCCCTCTATGGAGATCTTGTGAAGATTCTTCATAGGCACATTTGCAGGAGGGGCCACTATGGTCGGGAAGAACGCCAAAATGGCCGCTACTGCAAATATGAGGGCGCTCGAGAGTATAAGTATTTTTTTCCTGCGTTATTCATTTTCGCTCATAATTAAACATGTCGTTTCCCCGCTTCGTGTCTTCAGACTTCTTTTCCTGATCCGTCCGTTGATTTTTCGTGTCCGAATCCGGCTTCTCCTCATCTCTGTCAGTCTCATACTTGCCTTCAGACACTTTTGGGAGTTCCGCATTCTCCTTTACGTAGGATTCACCGGAAGATGCATCCTTGGCACCCTTCTCGTCGGCAGCGGGCGCTACCGGAGTCTCTCCTGCAACCGGTTCTTCTGGCGACTCGTCAGACCGGTTCGTCTTCACCTTGCTCTCCTTTGCTTCCGCTTCATGCCCTCGATTGTCATTAATCGGAACTTCCTGCTCTTGTTCCGCTTTCTTCGAAGAACTTGTATCCGGTAAAGATGCCCCGATAAAAACGCCTGCGCAAAGCACAACAACAGCGGCAACCAATATAGTTATCCAGAACTTTTTATCGAACCTGGAATACTTCAACCGAATTGTCTGTCCCGGCAACAATGATGATCGCTCCGGCACATAACCCTTGAGAGGAGATTGATTCAAACACTTGTAAGACTTGTACTCAAACGAAATGTAATTGTGTTCTGCCGGCACCTCAAACTTATAGGTATAGATTTTTTTCTTAAGATTTATCCTATGATGATGAGACAGATCTAATAAGTCAACAAAGTCTTCGTAATCTTCTGCACAAACCTGTACTTTGCACTGGCCTACAGCAGCCTCGCTTACCGGCAACTCGGATCCTTCCCTCAATTCAACATCGTTAATGGACAGATGGTATTCCTGTACAGGCTTCCCTTTTTCATCCGTTACCATAAAATTCCGGTACGGTATGAGCCGCTTGTATTCACTGAATATAGGATAATCTATAGCCATGTCCGCACTGACATTCTGGACGCGTACAATATCCTTATATCCATTCCTTTCCCATACAATCTCAATTTTGTCCCCCTCCATAGCATATACCGGACTCGTAAAGGGCTGACCCTTAATATACGGGGCAAAACCGTCATCTGTCTTCCGTGGCGGGTCTATACGAACCTGGGCCAGGAGTTTTCTGTCCGACAGGTCATCCCCCGTCTTTATCCGCACCGGAGATTCCGAATCTATAAAAAAGATGCTCTTGTAACCCTGATAATAAGACTGATCCAATTTGCCGAGAAGTTCGGCAAGATTATAGTACTGCCCCCTACCGTACAGCCGGTAGGCCACCTTGTCTCCGGAGGATTCAAACAGAGGCTTCCTTGCCGGTCTGGTGCCGTATGTCTTCGAAAAGAGTTCTTTAAGGAAATCCTCGTCCCTTTTGTTCTTCACCAGTTCCTTTCGGACCGATTCCACTACGGCTCCTAATTCCTGTCCTGAAATTTTCAGATTGTACGGGACATTTATCCAACCGCAAACATTGTCCCCGTCGCGTCCGGGAATGGGGATACTGACCGACAACAGCCAACTGCTTTCTGCTCTGTCCAGCATCAAGACAGAAGTCCCGTTTTCAAAGTTTGCGATATTGCCAAACTCCTGCCTCAAGTCCCGCGTATACTTGCTCCAGCATTCCTGCCCGTTCAGAGTAAGAACTTCCGCATAACCTTCTATGGTTCTCGTGACCTTCAGGCCCAAAACATTGTTTTCCATGACTCTACTTCTTTAATTTTTCGAAAATATTACGCATTCTGCCCGGTTTGTAACCATACGACCTCTCCAAAAGGATACGCACCACATTGTTTGCAGTAGTATCGTCGAACTTGCAATAGTTCTGGAAGCATACGGTTCCCAAGGTAAAAGGCAGAACCTGCACCACCCCGCGGTTGATTTCATTGTCCTTGCATACCTTTTTCAACCCGTTGTAGAACGAAAGATAGTTGTCTTCTATATACTTTTTGAGGATTTCCTGAAGTTCAGCGCCTTTTGCCTTGGCCTTGTCCACCTTGGATATCAGGATATAAATGCCATCAGTATCCTTCTTGAATATACCCGTCCTGGCAATATATTGTACGGCGGCATCAAGATAAACGCCTTGCGGCAATCCTTCGTACTGCCTGTCTTCCGCCCCGTACTCTATCACGAAAAAGTGCATTTTCCTGTTTCCCGTACGGTTATCGACAAGAATGTCTGTCATCGTCTGCAGAACAGCCTGATTGGAAGCATTCATCGTTTCCCCCGCATCTTTCTTGTACATACACCGCACAAGTTCGCCCGCAAGGTCTATGCATGTTATCGGATGTTCCTTTCCATCTTTGTCATTCAGAACAAATCCCATCTCATACGTGGCAGTCGACGGGGTGCCTTTGGGCAATGTGGACACTTCCCCGTTCTTCTTGAACAGGTTCGACAGCCTGTTCATATATCCGAACCCCTGACAATCGTTGTCCTTCTGCATGCTTTCCGCAACTTTTCCGCTGTTTGCGGCGCTCAATATCGCTCCTAATGCACAGCTTTTGCCCGAAGACGGTATGCCCCAGAAATAGACTTCAGTACATTCTTTCTTGGTAATGCCCTTCATAGGCCTCGGGGGTTCAGGAAGTTCTTCTGTCGGAATATCCGACATCATGTGCGCTATGAATGAAGAATCGATTCCTGTCCTGTCGAAATCAGTAACCACCCCTGCTTCCCACAATCTGTGCGCGACTTTGCCTCTTATCATGTTGTTGTCGTCAGCCAACGCATCAAGGAACTGAATTTCGGATATTTTGCCGGTGCTGATATAATTCTCTATGAGGTCAGCTATGGTTTCTTCCGGATTGTTTATTTTGGTATCCGTATTTATGTTCTTGATCTGCTTGTCCAACGCTTCAATCCCGACACCAAAATATTCATCTCGCCTCAAGTCCGTGATGATGCGCCTTGCCTCCCTGCAATGCGGGCTGCCTGGATAAGTGTTGATGAAATCATGAAGTGAGGAAATGCTGTTCTTGTCCACATTGTTCCATATTGCCTCCGAAGCATTCATGCTCTCCTGCTTCCGGGCTTCCTCTTTCCTTCTCCTTGCTTCATCTATCCCTTTCCGGGCCTCATCCCGGTATTTCCCTTCCGGATAGTCATCCAGATATTTTCGGAATGCCTCTTCGGTGCCTACTGCCTGCGCCTGTTTCCAGTCGTCATCCTCCGAACCGGCGAATTTTGCAGCCAGGGCATCCCTCATTGATTTTTTCAGAGGCACTCCCGCCTCCCTTGCTTTGGAGATGAATTCCTCCGCACTCTTGACTCCGGCCTGTTTTACCGCAGCTGCAAGTTCATCGACACTGTACTGGTCGAGATTGTCCAGAATATTTTCTATAATGTTGTCTGCACTCATAGATAAGACATCTTTATGTTAAAATTATAATGTAAACGCTCCGTAATCATCAGAGGCCGTCGCATCCTCCTTTGCCGAAGATGACATATCGATATCGTTGCCTCGGTCTTTCTCCGGTTTTGGCTTGCGTTTTCTTTCACTCCGCTTCCCGGCTCCAGAATCCGTGCGGGACTCTCCGAGTACGAAGCCTGAACTCTTTTCCGATCCGAACAGCCTGTATGTGCTTTTTACATTTCGGGGCTGTATCACATACGGGAACAGAAGCATCAGATAGAGAAAGATTCCTGAAACGAGACCGATAATAGAAAAGGTAAATATCCCCGTATAGAGCAAACGCACTTCCTGAAGGCCTTTTTTTGCCGCCACTACGCTCGGGTCGGATGTGGAAAACGGTCTTACAGTCCCGTCCTCGTCCGACATCCGCTTGTCGGAAAACTCCACAAACGTCAGGTTCCAGCTGTCAAGGGCCGCCTCAACCTTGTCGATGTTGCCTATCATGAACACGTTCCAGACAGTGGTCCCCGATGCCCTGTCAATCCATTTCAAGGCCGACTTCTTCAGTTCCGTATAGTTGGCATCCGACAACTGCAGGCGTAATGCCTCTACCCTGTTTTCGATTTGCATCTGCCCTGTTCCTTCCTGCATCAGTCTTTTCTCGTAATTTCCGATACGGTTTTCAGCATATTCCTCGTATGACTGGAACATCTGTCTTACCGATGACAAGGACTGCGAAAATTCGGCCCTGATTTCGTTCCTTGCCGAATGTACGGACCAGAAATGCAAATACGGGAGCATCAGGACTGCGAATGCAAGCGGAGACGCAAAAATCAGGCACCGCTCGAATATGATGCATCTTTTAAACTTGCGTTCGGTACCTTTCAACAACTGCGGTACTATAAAAAACAGGAGCATAAGGATATCCACAACGGCGACACCTACGCCCGCCCAAAGGAAATTGCCGTCTGTATAATAAGCAATTCCCATGAATGCCACATAACTTATGAATATCAGGGCGACAAACGCTATGATATGCCCCCAGGAGAATCTCAATACTTCATTTATAGCCATAATATCTACTCTTTTTTCATTGGTTTTCAGGCAGGAGTTTTTCAAGCTCACTGATTTTCCTCTTGTACTCCGCGATCATCCTCCTGATGACATCGTAGTCAGTCCCGCCTCCGGCATTGCCATCGGAGGGGGCAGATATTTCCTGGCCGTCATCCGGAGCAGATGGCCCGTTGCCCGCAACGGAATCATCCCCTGCGGAGCCGTCGTTTCCACGGACGATACTACCCTTTGGCAGGTCTGCCCCATTCACGAGTCCCGGCGACTCCTCGCTGTTTTCCGAACCAGAAGGGATATTTCCAGACACCAATGCTTCAAGAGCCGCATCCGCCTGAATCATTGGAGGCATATAATCAGATACTGGTATGCCCGTAGACTGGAGAATGGAAAGGGCCTCCGAAACCGTCAGCTCCTCATCAATGCTTTTCATCAGAGCCACAGTTCCGGCCACTATGGGGGCCGCCATGCTTGTACCGTCAAATATCGCATAATCATTGACAGGCACAGAGCTGGCTATGTCCTTTCCCGGAGCGGAAATATTGGAACCTCGGCCATAATTCGTAAAGTCAGTTCCTCTAACCGACATGTCCACTGCGGCGACATTGAGGGTAAGGTCGGATCTGTTTGTCGGAGAGACGCACGCAAGGATATTATTGTTTCCAGCGGCGAAAACTATGATTGCATTGTTCTCCTCCGCCACTTCAATTACCCTGCGCCATACCTTCTCCTCGTTCTTGAACTGCGTCCTCGCGATAAGGTTCTGGTCGGCAATCGGCAGCACATCCATTCCGGAAAAATCAGGCCCGATGGAAACATTCACGACACTTGCCCCATTATGAATAGCGTACATTATGCCGCTGGTCAGCGAAGAAAAAGTACACATCCCGTTGTCAAAGACCTGGACAGGCATAATCCGACATTTCGGCGCAACGCCTGAAACGCCTTCGTCTACCATCCTGTCCGCCCCTGCCGCCAATCCGGCAACATGTGTCCCATGTCCTTCGCCTAAACTCAGCCGGTTATCCTGCGTAAAAACATTGTACGGCTTCACTATCTTTCTTTTCAGGATGTCGTGGTTTGCATCTATTCCGTCATCGACTATGCCGATTATAATGTCCGAAGAACCTTTTGTGATGTACCAAGCCTCCGGGACATTGACGGCATCAAGATGCCATCCAATATTTTCAGCGTTGTTTCCCGGCTGTCCATTTATGGTGAATATCGACTCATCTACGACAAAAAAGTCATAATCCGGCAACTTTCCCGGAAGTTCCTCCCTTATCACATCCCTCATTGCTTCGGGGATAAGTATCTGTATCATCGGGACATTCCTGTCGGCTCCGATTATCTGGCACTCTCCCGATGGATAAGCACCTGACAAGGCTGCAGCGAAAGCGTCGAGATCTGCATCGGCATTCTCAAAGTATATGTTCAGCCTGTTCCCGATTATGTCCGGCGCCCCCGGATTTTCTATTATCGGTGGTTCCTGTCCGTCATCCCCTACAACAGGAGCGACTACAGGACTGCCAGGAAGAGCTCCGTCATCCCCGACAATTCCCTTTATCGGTCCGTTGTCATCGATAATCCTTCCATCGGGAGTTTCAATCTTGTCGACCTGTTTGACATTGTTGCCGCCATCTATCCCGTCACAACTTTTGAACAGGCACAGCAACAATATTATCAGCAGAAGGATCAACAGTATCCACAGTAGCCATTTGAGGCAGCCGCTTCCCGTGAGCCAAAACCAGAAATGCCTGTACCATGGGACTTTGTCAGGTTCAGAAATCGATTCCGGTTCGGGCACGGACTCCGGTTCCGGCTTCGGCTCGGGAGCAGGCTCCAGCTTCGGTTCAGGAACAGGATCTGGAGTCGGTTCAGGTTCCGGCGCCGCTTCCGGGGATTCCGAAATCCCAAAGTTGCCGGCGACAGGCGCAGGAGCCTTGTCATACAGCGCCTTGAAGGTCTTTGGGCCATCCACGGTCACTCCTACCGGTTCCGGATCCCAACCTTTGAATACATACCCTTCGTCAGCAATGATTTCCGGTATATCATTCTTCGTAAGGACAGTACCGGACATGCGCGACATCCCGGATGCCTGCTTGTCCTTAAACACTCCGTGCTCTCCAGGGACAAAACGTATCTTGTGTCTCTCCTGCAACTGAAGGTCGTATATAATCGAACCCACGACATCATGTTTTTTTGAATCCGGCTTCATCCCCCATGCAATCATCACGACCTTACCGTCAAAACAGAACAGGAAATTGTCG
>CALVDU010000113.1 GCA_944326375.1 uncultured Bacteroidales bacterium
GCTTAACCGTCTAATTAATATGTCATTATAAAAATACATGAATTTTAGGGCCGATTCAAGGATTTTGCATAAATGACAATCGGCATATTTTGCTAACTTTGCAGACTGTGCCAAACAAATACAGAACCAATGGAAGAAAAGAAGACGACATTGCCGGAAAATGCACACAGAGAACTGCAGCCCGGCGAAGAATACAGACCAATCCTCTCCCCTGACAAGACATATCCTGAAGTGTCGGTATGGTCCGTGACAATCGGCATACTCATGACAATATTGTTCTCGGCGGCCGCCGCATTCTTGGGATTGAGAGTCGGGCAGGTATTCGAAGCGGCGATACCTATAGCCATTATTGCTGTCGGGCTGTCCAATGCCTTCGGCAGAAAAAATTCATTGGGAGAAAATGTGATGATCCAATCCATCGGTTCGTGCTCCGGAGCCATTGTCGCCGGTGCCATCTTCACCCTCCCGGCCCTATATATATTACAGGACAAATATCCGGAACTTACCGTCAATTTCTCAAAAGTATTCTTGTCTTCACTTCTGGGAGGAATTCTAGGGATACTTTTCCTGATACCGTTCAGAAAATATTTCGTGAAGGAAATGCACGGGAAATATCCGTTCCCGGAAGCGACAGCCACAACACAGGTGCTTGTAAGCGGGGAAAGCGGCGGCAAAGGGGCCAAGACGCTTCTCTTCAGCGGTCTTATAGGCGGAATATATGATTTCGTGGTATCCACGTTCGGGCTTTGGGCAGACACTGTGACCACCAAGATACTGCCTTTCGGCGAAACAATGGCGGAAAAGGCAAAAGTAGTGTTCAAGTTCAATACAGGAGCGGCGGTATTGGGCCTCGGCTATATTGTAGGGCTGAAATATGCCCTGATAATATGCTGCGGCAGTTTTCTCGTATGGTTCGTCATCATACCTCTGATGAACATCCTCTGGGGAAATCAGGTAATCGACCTGATGAATACGGGAATCGCCACAACCGTCTCCCAGATGTCCGCCGAACAGATTTTCACAGAATATGCGCGCCACATAGGAATCGGAGGCATCGCCACGGCCGGAATAATAGGGATTGTAAAATCATTCGGTGTCATAAAATCGGCAATCGGGCTTGCTGCAGGTGAGTTCGGAAAGAAAAAGAAGGCAGTCAAGACTGAAGACCAGAGGACACAACGGGACATTCCGATGAAAATCATCACAATAGGAATAGGCATAACACTTGTCGCAGTATTCCTGTTCTTCGCATTCGGAGTCGTGGACAATATCTGGCACGCGGTCATAGGGGTAGTCGTCGTTGGAATAATAGCCTTCCTGTTCACTACAGTAGCGGCAAACGCAATAGCCATTGTCGGGACAAATCCCGTAAGCGGGATGACTCTCATGACACTTATACTTGCATCGCTTATAATGGTCGCATGCGGCCTCAACGGAGCGGCAGGAATGACGGCAGCCCTTATAATAGGAGGAGTTGTCTGCACGGCCCTTTCTGTTGCCGGAGCTTTCGTGACCGACCTCAAAATCGGATATTGGATAGGCTCCACTCCTCGGAAACAGGAATCCTGGAAATTCCTGGGCACGCTTGTCGCCGCCGCCACTGTCGGAGGTGTCATGCTGATTCTCAACAAGACTTACGGATTTACAGGAGAGGACGCACTTGTGGCTCCGCAGGCAAATGCAATGGCTGCAGTAATAGAGCCGATGATGAACGGAGGAGGAGCCCCGTGGCTGATGTACGGCATCGGCGCCGTAATTGCAATACTTCTCACAGTCTTCAAAATACCGGCACTTGCTTTCGCTTTGGGCATGTTCATTCCGATAGACCTCAACACGCCTCTGCTCATCGGAGGCGCGATATCATGGTTCGTAGGCAGCCGGAGCAAAGACAAGGCGGTCAATGATGCGAGAACAGAAAAGGGAACGCTCATAGCATCCGGATTCATAGCAGGCGGAGCGCTTATGGGAGTTGTAAGCGCAATACTCAAGTTCGCAGGAGCTGACTGGTATCTTGCCCAGAAAGCCTGGATGGAGCCGTTGGCTCTTGTGCCATTCATATTGCTTATAGCATATATGATACGGTCATCGCTCAAGGCACAGAAGTCATAACGGAAATGGACACTGTGACACAAGCCCTTGCACTCACGCTGGCCGCAGGTGGAGCGACCGGCATAGGCGGTGCGCTCGTCCTGTTCAGAAAACGGATAAGCAGCAATTTTCTCGCTGCTGCGTTGGGACTTTCAGCCGGTGTCATGATATTCATTTCCCTCGCTGAATTATATCCTCAGGCTCAAGACACCATTGCAGCCACATACGGAGGAATAAAGGGGAAGGGCCTTGTCGTATTGGCATTCTTCTTCGGAATGGGGCTGATTACTCTGATAGACTTTCTAATACCGGAATATGAAAATCCGCATGAGGCGTCAGGCCTGTCCCTCGATTCCCGCAATGCCGCCACGGAGATGATCGCCCATTCCGGCGCCGGAAGCAAGGCACTGAAAAAACTCGGGATAATGTCCGCCTTGGCCATCGGGATACACAATTTCCCGGAAGGGATGGCGACATTCATAGGAGCGCTGAATGATCCCCAGACCGGTTCCGGAATCGCCTTTGCAATAGCAATACACAATATACCGGAGGGCATAGCCGTGGCAATCCCCATATATTTTGCCACGCATGACAAGGGAAAGGCACTTCTGTATGCCACAGTGTCCGGACTCACTGAACCGCTCGGCGCAGGGATCTGCTACGCTGCCACGGCAATGATCGGCATCAGCATAAACGACGGAGGGGCGGCATTTCCTCTGATACTGTCAGCCGTAGCCGGCATCATGATATACATTTCATTGGATGAACTTCTCCCTACTGCAGAAAAATACGGCAAGCATCATGTTGCGATAGCCGGAGTGGTGGCGGGAATGGCAATTATGGCAATAAGCATGATTTTACTGTAAACATTTCATATTATGGAAAATATACTCGACAGATTTCTTAGGTACGTTGCTGTGGACACACAATCGGATCCTGAATCGGATACACAGCCGAGCAGCAGCAGACAACTTGTCCTGCTAAAAATGCTGCGTGACGAACTCGCAGACATGGGAATTGAAGCCGAACTTGACGAATACGGCTATGTGATGGCGACAATTCCGTCCAATTGCGGAAAGAATGTGCCTGCAATAGGTTTCATAGCACATGTGGACACGTCTCCTGACGCATCAGGAAAAGAAATAAAACCGCAAATCATAGAGAACTACGACGGGAAGGATATCCCGCTGAAAGGAGTGCCGGGGCTCAGCCTGAATGTTGATGAATTTCCGGAATTGGCAGACTATAAGGGACAGACCATAGTCACGACAGACGGGACAACGCTGCTCGGCGCAGACGACAAGGCAGGAGTTGCCGAAATCATGGCCATGGCGGAATACGTGACGGCGCATCCCGAATTCAAGCACGGAAAGATAAAGATAGGTTTTACCCCTGACGAGGAAATCGGCCGCGGAGTAGTAAAGTTCGACGTAAAGAAATTCGGGGCAGACTATGCCTACACGATGGACGGAGGCAGAATCGGAGAACTGGAATATGAAAATTTCAATGCCGCTGCGGCTACCGTAAAGATCCAGGGACGGAACATCCATCCGGGATATGCCAAAGGAAAGATGCTCAATGCCATCCTCATAGGGATGGAACTGAATTCCCTGCTGCCGGCAGAACAGCGTCCCGAATACACAGACGGATATGAAGGATTCTATCATATAATAGGATTCAACGGCACCGTCGAGGAAGCGACTTTTTCCTATATCATACGCGACCACGACATGAAAATGTACGAAAAGAGGAAAGAGATGCTCCGGAAATGCGTCGATTTCATCAATTTCAAATACGGGAATGTCGCATCAGCGGAAATCAGGCACCAGTATTACAACATGAGGAAAGAAGTGGAGCCGCATTACCATATAATAGAGAAAGCGGTCAAGGCTATGGAAATGGAGGGAATAACCCCGTCCATCAAACCAATAAGGGGCGGCACTGACGGCGCCAACCTCTCATTCATGGGTCTCCCTTGTCCCAATATCTTTGCAGGAGGACATAATTTCCACGGAAAGATGGAATTCGTGCCGGTGGAGAGCATGGAGAAAGCAACAAAGGTAATCCTGAACATAATTTCGTTGTTCGCGAACGACTGACACATCGCCGTCCCGAACAACAACTACACGACGAAGCGTCAGAACGGGTAATAAGCAACGAAAACAGATTACTCGCTCTGACGCTTCGAGTTTTTGCGGTCAAGCCGCTTCTGATACCTCTCCAAATACCTCTGCAGAATCTCGGCCTCCTTTTCAGCACGCTCCGCAGCCTGCCGGATAGCCTTGCGCTTCTTCTCCTCTATCTTCGCAGCCTTGCGGTCTTCCTTCGCCTTTGCCTTTGCTGCATCGGAAGCATCCTTTTCGGCCCATCGGGCATCACGGGCAGCAATTCTGGCCTGTTTCTTTTCGGCTCGTTCCGCTGCCTTCTTTGCTTTGATTTCCGCTTTCGTAAGTATGCGGGACGGATCATTGAGGGCTGCTATGGAATCGGCCCTCGCTATGCTGTCGGCAACTGCAATCGAATCCGCAACCGCCTTGAGGCTGTCGGCCAATGCTATGGAATCGGCCTTTACGGCAGCGAGCGAGTCGAGACGGACAGTTTCAAGAGAATCGCTGATCCTCATCTGACGCTCCTGTTCCTCTTTTTCAGCAATCTGACGTTCTTTTTCCCTGACGTGCTTCAAGGAGTCACGGACTGCGATCTGCACATATATGTCATCGATATATCCAGGGAAGTATCTGTCCGTCTCCACGAAGCGCGCCCGAGGGCGTGCATTGTACATTGTACGCTGCGATGGCCGCAATGTCCTGTCGGTAATCACAGTCTTGTCGACAGGCCTTTTGTCCGGCTGCCATCTGAAACCTTTTAGCCTCTGATCTTCGCGGGACATCTGGACGACAGGATATGCGTCGCTGACCGCCGTATCAAAATAGTAGATGCGGTTCAGTTCCCCTTCCTTGAAAATTGCAGACAGCATCTTGGAATCTTTTGTGTTGACAGTTGCGAGCGTATCGTTCTCCTCTATATAGAACAGGGCAGAAGCGCCTCCCAAGGCATCAAAACGCTGGATCTCCCCTTCCGGAGAAAAAAATGCAAGCATTTCAGTCCCCTTTATCTGATTATAGTGGAGGGTATCTTCCTCCATGTGTATGAAGGCTTCCGACATAAGGCTCACCTTCTCCATGGCATTGTTCCTTATGACAGCCGTAACGCTGTCTGCACAATACTGCTGCGTGATTTCATTCCATATTATCGGTTCCTTGAAAAGACGGGCAAGAGAATCCAGGTCGGAATATAGCAGAGAGTCGCAGACTATCTGCATGTTCTTCTTGAATATCTTTACATTCTTCAGGGCAACCGCGAATCCTATCTTGGTAGTGTCGGGTTCTTCCAAGGCAGACGAATCCGCTGCCGCCAAAGAGTCAGCCACCGCCAGCGTATCGGCAAAGGAAAGAGAATCCTGTACTGACAGGGAATCCCCTGCAGCCGGGACATCCGACGGGAGTGAGCCGGCCACTGCCGACGAATCTGCCGGAGGAGGCGTCCGGACAGGCGCAGCAGGCGGGGCCTGCTGTTCCGGCTGGCTCCCGGAAACGGGAGGGGTCGCAGGAGCCTTTGGTACAGGCGGACGGTTAGGATCCATTGCAGCCTCTTCCTCCGCCTTTTTGGCAGCTTCCTCGGCAGCCTTGCGGCGGAATTCCCTTACCGGATCTATTTCAAGGTTCGACTTCCGTACAGCGGCCTCGGCTATTTCAAGGGAATCTATGTCGCACATCCTCTTGACATAATAGTACATGGTATCCGCACCGATGTAGACAGTATCCCTGACCCCGTCCTCCTCTGTCTCCGCCACTACGGCCGGATTTCTCGACAAGGTAACCCTGGCTTCTGAATCGACATAGTCTACACGCCCGGAAAGAGAGTGCACATTGCGGGTCGTGTCCGTAACCTGTGTATTTCCCAGCATGATCACATCGGACGTGTTCCTGAAAAAATACAGGGAATCGCCCCATGCCTCCTGCTTTTCGGACATGAGATGCACATTTTTTCTGAAAAAGAATATCTCCCGGCCCCTGTCATACCAGCCGGCATCGGCCGACAGCATATTGCTTTCCTTCCATGCGTTCGTTCCGGAGCCGAAAATGGCAAAACTGCTGTCCGATTCGTATTTGAGCGTGTTCGTCTTCACGAAAATGGAATCGGTGAACATGTTGACATCCGTCATGAAATCGAATGTCCTTATTTTGGAATCGTATCTTCCTGTGCTGCTTTCTATTATCTGGCCGTCCTTGTCCATCATGGATCCGCCGTTGCGGAACACTGCCACGCTGTCTTTCGTGTTATAGTCCAGATGCCTTGTCCTCAGAGTATTGTGATCCTTGTCCTGAAGCTGGACCTGTTCCCCCCTGAACTGGGCAAGGTTAAGGTCGATGAGATATTTCATCTTCTCGCTGGTCAGGACTGTCTGATCCTGGATTATGCTCACGTTGCCTACGGCATCGATGATCTTGGCGTCCACATTCCACAAGGCAGTGTCGCAAAGCAGATAGGTATCGTTATGAAGGAATCTCGCCGGTCCGACCACCTTTCTGTATGTGACATCGTCCTTTTCGATTATTTCCGCACTTTTCCCGCTCAGAAGGCGTACGACGCTGTCTGCAGGTTCGGACTGCCGCACGGAACGGGTAGTGTCCTGCGCAGACACGATGCCGGATGCCGTCAAGACAAAAACAAGGGAAAATATGCAGCGCAAGCAGAACCCCATTATGCTATTCCGTTTCCCTGAATTTCGAATACCAGCCGTCATAGTCAAACGTGCACTCGCGGAAAAGAGGATCTATGACTATGTAGGTGGTTGCGAGCTTCTCGTTTATGAAATCATCAATGGCCTTCATGGACAATTCGTTTTTCGCCTGTTCCATGAGCATTGTATAATCATTGGTAAAGGATGCCGTGTGCGAAGGGATGATCTTATCCAATCTGATGATCTTGTACACAGTATTTCCGGAACGGCCCTCGTTGTCGCGGGATTCGAACGGCTCTGAAATCTCGCCTTCCTTCAGATCCTTTATAGCGTTGTAGTCCTCCGGTTTCAGTTGGTCGATTTCAAAATATGCGGAACCTGTATTCGGGTCGGACATCTGCCCTCCGTTGGTACGCGTGGCGGGATCCTGGGAATAGAAGCGCGCAGCAAGGTCAAACGAGACCGCCCCGTTCTGAAGTTCTGTCTTGAGGCTGTCCAGAGTTGCAAAGGCCTTTTCCCTGTCCTCATCGGTGTATTCCGGCTTGAGAAGGATATGGCGGGCATTGAACATGTCCCCCTTTTTCTCCAGGACCTCGATAAGATGGAAGCCGTCAGGAGTCTCCACTATCTGGGAGACTATGCCTGGCTTCAGGGCCATGGCAGCGTCGGAAAATGCCGGCCAGTATACCGACTTGGACGCCATGCCCAATTCTCCGCCGCGCATTGCAGTTCCCGGATCCTGGGAATAAAGACGAGCAAGGACAGAAAATTTCTCCCCGTTCATGATGCGCTCCCTTATGTCGAGAAGCCTCTCCTTTACAGCCATATTGGCCGCTTCCCTGTCCGGATATATGCAAATCTGGCTCAGCTGATATTTTATCGGAACGATAGGAAGATCCTGTTCTTCCGTCGTGTCAATGTATTGCTGCACATCATACGGCGTCAGGTCGGGAACGGCAGAAGCCACATTTTTCTGCATCTCCTGTATAAGGTTCTGGTCCATAAGGGCCTCCCTCCATTCCTGACGCAGCTTGTATATCGGTTTCTTGAAATATGCTTCGACATTTTCGTCTCCGCCAAGCCTTGTCCTGATATTGTCTATGCGGTTCTGCAATTCTGCATCCACCATATCGTTGTTTACCGTCAGCGAATCCAGGCGCGCCTGCATGAGGAACAACTTGGAAATCATCATCTGCTCAAGTACCTCACAACGCATGTTCCGGTCTGAAGCCATGCCCTGTGCCATCATCATCTGCACTTCGGATTCAAGTTGCGATATCGAAATCATTTCATTGCCCACCACTGCGACGGATTTGTCGACAAGTCCGTCCGGATATTTCTGGGCCGATGCCGAAACAGCAACCACAGAAAAGACAAGGAGTGCCAAAGCCTTCTTAAAGTCGTTAATCTGCATATTTGCTAATAAATGATAAAATTTCCTTTGTCGCGGGCGTCTTCTATCAAGTCCCGTTCCAAATCCATTACTAATTTATGCTTTCTTGTTCCTATCAGTATATCGCGTATTTCTTCTTCGCAATATTCCATAGGCAGGACATCTCCGGCACTGACATAAGCCGATATGTATGCGACATTGACCTTGCCGTAACCGTCCGACGTCTCTATGAAAGAATTTCTCATGACTGAAAGCAGGCTGCCGTAATCAGTCCCGAAATCCCTGGCCAGAGTCACCATGTCTATCCATTTCGACCCGTAGTCGGTATATTTGTCCGCAGACGAATAGGCCAGGCTGTCCGCCTCCATTATATCCTCCTCCCTCGATGACGACATCTTCCTTTTAATGAGCTCCTTATTCGGAGAATCCGCCGAGATTCTCATGAAACAGGCCTTTACGACAGGGACCGTTGCGATGAAGTTTTCCGTATGCGAATCGTAATATTCCGTTATTTCCTCTTTGGTAAGGGATGTGTCAAGCCTTTCGTTGATGTATCTCTGTTCATACCTGTACCGCAGCAACGCTTTCCTGTAGTCTTCGAGTTCCTTTGTGACATCCTTTTCCTGTTTGGACAACTGTGCTTCCGCTATGTCGGAGAAAAGTTGGTCCGAAGCCCACAGGTTGATATACTGCATGACTATCCTTACACTGTCTTCCGGAGTGGTCCCGTCCGGGACAAACGGCAGCACGTCGCTTTTTGAAAGACGGTGCTTTCCGACTTTTGCGATGGTCTTGTCGTCGTTTACGGCAGACGTGATCGCCCTGCACGAAACGAATGCCGGCAGGACGGCAAGAATCATGACCGCCAGTTTCGGAAAGCTCCTCATGTCGCGGACTAACGGGAGTAGTTAGGAGACTCCCTCGTGATCGTCACATCATGAGGATGTCCCTCAATATAGCCGGCATTGGTGATTCTCACGAATTTTGCGGAACGCAACGCCTCTATGCTGCCGGCACCGCAATAGCCCATTCCGGCCCTCAAACCGCCGACCAGCTGGTATACGACTTCCGACAAAGTCCCTTTGTAAGGCACCTGGGCAACGATTCCCTCCGGAACGAGTTTCTTGACATCCTCCTCCATATCCTGGAAATAACGGTCCTTGGATCCTTGCTGCATGGCCTCCAAAGAACCCATGCCGCGGTAGGACTTGAATTTTCTTCCGTTCAGTATGATTGTTTCTCCAGGAGATTCCTCGACCCCGGCGAAAAGCGATCCTGCCATTATGGTGCTTGCGCCTGCAGCAAGAGCCTTCACTATGTCTCCGGAATACCGTATGCCGCCGTCTGCAATCACAGGGATTCCCGTTCCCTTGAGGGCATCGGCCGCCATCATGACTGCTGACAATTGCGGCATCCCGACCCCTGCAATGACGCGGGTCGTACATATCGAACCCGGGCCTATGCCGACCTTGACTGCGCTTACACCGGCATCCGCCAACGCCTTTGCAGCCTCTCCGGTAGCCACGTTTCCAGCCACGATTTCTATGTTCGGAAGAGCCTCGCAAGCCTTTTTGATGACTTCAAGCACATATACGGAATGCCCGTGGGCAGTATCCACGACTACCGCATCAGCCCCGGCGTCAGTCAGCATCTCTATCCTTTCTATCGTATCGGATTTCACGCCGACAGCGGCTGCCACAAGAAGACGCCCCTTGGAATCCTTGGAAGCTATCGGATTATCCTTTATTTTCATCAGGTCCTTGTACGTGATCAGGCCGACAAGCTTTCCGTCCTTGTCCACGACAGGAAGTTTCTCGAATTTGTGATGCTTGAGAATGTCTGTCGCTTCAGCGAGGCCTATGCCCTTTGGGGCCGTCACAAGGTTTTCGGACGTCATTACCTGCGAAACCGGCAATTTCATGTTGTCCTGGAAACGGAGGTCACGGTTCGTGACTATTCCTATCAGAAAATTATTGTCATCCACGACAGGGATACCCCCTATATGATGCTGGGCCATCATCCCCAGTGCCATCCCCACTGTAGCATCAGGATGTATTGTCACAGGATCGTAAATCATGCCGTTCTCAGCACGTTTTACGCGGCGCACCTGATTGACCTGCTCCTCTATGGTCATGTTCTTATGGATGACACCGATTCCTCCGGACCTTGCAATCGCTATGGCGAGTTCCGACTCGGTAACGGTATCCATCGCAGCCGAAACGATTGGAGTATGAAGTTTAATATTTCTTGAAAACCAAGTAGTTACATCCACATCCCGCGGCAGAACCTCGGAACGGGCGGGTATAAGCAAAACATCATCGAAGGTAAGGCCTTCGGGAATCTCGTAATTGGTAAATGTCTGCATTATCTGAATTTTAATGCGCAAAGATAATGATTTTTGCGTGAATATATCAATTTAAGGACGGGCAAATCTGATGCTTTCAGGGTCAAAAGTATGTCCCGCATGACGAGGACAGCAGCAGGAGCAGAAGCAAAATACACGTTTTTTTCATAATGATCATTAACAGATTCCTCCATTACGCACTGCGTGCTTCAGTCGGAATGACGAATGAGCCGCAGGCGACCCGTTATGCCCTGCATATAAAAAAGGCATAACTATAATAGTTGCCATACTTCAAATACTCTCCATATTCCCTCTCATTCGCTTCCACTATAGCCTTTGCTTCCGGGAATTCGCCATATTGGCGCACAAACGGCTCATGAGACCGCAGCAGCGGTTCATAATAATTGTCAAGCCAGCAGTCTTTCGGCAATATGGTTGGAAACATGAAGCCTGAACATCAAATCCTCTGCAGTCATCGTCGATTTTTTCGATAAAAATAATAAATTTGCTGGCGTATTGACAACTTTTCTTAAAATTATGAAATCTGAACGTCTGTTAATATTTTTAGCAGCAATATTGAGTTATACATCATGCGACAGTCCGGAAAATCTGCTGCCGGACGACGGGAACAGCACGGAAACTCCGACGGAACCCGAAAATCCCGAAGACCCTGATGACCCGTCAGAACCGGAACAGCCGGAGACGACACATTATGCCCTCGTGGATGCGGCCCTTTCAGACTGGAGCGGAGAATACCTCATCACGTTCACGGACACCGACCGCATATTGGTTTTCGGAGATTGGGACGAGAGCGCATACGGACAGCCTGCGACTGACGACAGCGGAGAATTCCTGAACTTCATGGATATGGCCGAAGCGGAAGGAATCCCGGCAGAAGAAGGCGACCCATACAAGACCGTCATCACAAAAGTCGGCGACCATTATTCAGTCAATGTCTCCAACGTCGGATATATCGGATACACCGGCGGCAAGAACTCCCTTGCACACATGAGCGAAGCCCCTGATGCCGGAAACACAGAATACCTTTGGGATATAACATACAGTTCAGACGTATGGCTTACCAATGCAGCCGTAAACAACAGAAGACTGCAATGGAACAATAGTGCTCCGAGATTTGCCGCATATACAGGAAGCCAGGAAGAACTGACCCTTTACAGGAAAAGCGGCAATACCGGCAATCCGGACCCGGGAGACCCTGATGAGCCAGGTGAGCCGACCGATCCGGAGGAACCGACAGACCCTGACCCGGAAGAACCGACAGACCCTGCCAGCCCTAATGACGTAGGCTGGTTTGAACTTCCCGTAATCACGGACGAGAATGCCGACGGCATAAAGGACGACGACAACACCCTCTACTATGCCTACCATCTGTGCGACGGGGGCGAGACATACGGCCATAACGGAAAAAAGGCGAGAAACTATACCGTATGCTACAGCGCAGAGCACCATTGTCCGCTCTGGGTGGCAGCACCGAGGCACGAGATGTATGTCGGCGATGCCAACAGGACCAATGCCTACAGGACAGACCCAAGCATACCGGCAAACATACAATACAATTCAAAAGATACGGGCGGAGGATGCAACAAGGGACACATGCTCGGTTCTGCCGAACGCACATCAAGCAGCGGAACAAACCGCCAGGTCTTCTACTATACCAACATAGCCCCTCAGCTTTCAAGCACTTTCAACACCGGAGGAGGAGCATGGAACAACCTTGAGGACCACATCGACGGCCTGGTGTGCAAAGATACCCTTTACGAAGTTGTCGGCTGCTATTTCGACAGATATACCGACAAATACGGCAAGTCCTGCGACCCGGAGACAATAAGTTTCGGCGGCAGGGACGACGTCACCCGTCCGTCGATGTACTATTATGTGCTCCTGCGCACAAAAGGCGGAAACACCGGCAAGGCCGTCACGGAATGCAGCGCAGATGAACTGCAGTGCGTGGCTTTCGCCATCAGGCACAACATGGAAAAGGGTCATGAGCCACAGGCAAATGACATGATGTCCGTATCGGACCTCGAAAAAATCACGGGAGTGACCTACTTCGCCAATGTCCCGAATGCCCCGAAATCCACCTACACCCCATCGGACTGGCTATAAATCATTGCTTTCAGAAATTGAAACCAAGGCCTAAAGAAAACGACGTGCGAGAAAGATGTTCCGGCTGCCCTACCACCACCGACGAAGAGCCGGAAGCCACAAACGAGAGGAATCTTCTATTCTTCAGTTCAAGGGCATACATGAGAGAAAGCATCCCTTCTGCAACGTCCGAAGAAAGATATTCATAATCCGGAATTACGAGACCGTCACGGATTATAGTGTCATCTTCCCGTGCGACATACCGCATGGAAGATTCCGTGCAGAACCGCGCATTACATCCGAAATCCGCCCTCAAAAACCCCCTTTTGAGCCTGAATACCCGATAAAATCCGATAGACACCGGACAAGATGCGGTTTCCATATATGACGACATTGCATCATAATGCTCCGAATGTTTGTCATATCCTGCAGAAACGCAGAATTTCCAGGAAATTTCGCCATCTTTCAATATCCACAAGTCATAAGACAGTCCTGATTCAGCAGTACTCCGGAGATACCTGCCCGGAATCTCGGAATCCGTCACCCATGAATTGACATCCGGAGAAGAATCGAAAGTCTGAACCACGTCTCTTCCCGAAACTGCACTCATGGTGTACGTAAGGGCAAGATTATGGACGAGCCTTTCAGATTTGAATGACAAACGCAGAGCCGATTCACAGATGTCGGAATACAATTTTCCTCTGACATGCGGCTTATTGTAGTCTATATCATATGCCGACTCATAATTGTCCGTCCATTTTCCTCCCAAAGCAACAGAAAATCTGTCCGAATCATACATATAACCCAAGCTCAGACCGAAAGCGTCGCCGTCATACTGACGCTCCCTTTCCGTATTGCTGAACACCTCGTACGTGTACTGCCCCACTCCTTTCATCAGATACAGTTTTTGCGGACGGGAAGAATCATAAAGTATGAGATTTGATGTTTCCTTGAACAATGTACATATCATCGAAGCCGAAAATATGCCTATTCTTGTACTGTATGCAAGCGACGGTGTCAAAGTTATCGTATTTGTGTTGGCCTGCGGCCTCGGATCCGTCTGCTTTGCACCCCTTCCTACCGACACAGATGCACCAAGGCCTACTGAAAGACGGTCCCGGACTGCATCAAAGGCCACATTGGCCCAAAGGTCATAGGATTGTTTTGTCCAGTCGCCTCCCGTACTGTCCGCTATATAGTATGGTGTTCCCCTGAAAGGATTGAATGTTGACGCAAAGCCGACACCGTTCTCATATCCCTGCCGGAAACGGAATCCTCCGTCGAGGAAAAACCGTCCGAGCCTCTCCGCCCCGTTTGCGTCAAATTTCAAAGAAAGAATCTCGGAACCTGCCTGCGGGCGGTGAAATCCGCCGTACTCATATTCGGCGGAAAGTGCAAGATCAGCATACGAAAACCCGTCGGCAAACCACATGAGAGCCGGATCGTAACATGAAACGGCATAATCAGTCGTCCTTCTCATCTCAAGCCCCATAGGTGTAGAAATATCCGTACCGGAAGCGACCGATGCCATGGAGGCAAGGCAGAGAAGACAAAATATATGTTTTATCCCGTACATATCCTATTCTGCTGAAGGGTTGTCATTGACTTCAAAGTCGAGAGAAGAATTGTTAGTGTCCATAAGGGTCTGTGCTCCGGGATAAAGCGGTTTCCGGATTATGCTTTTTCCGCAATATGTCTCCCCTACCGTAGCGAAACCTGCATCAAGCACGGGAGAAAAACGCTTGGTGTTGGACACTGTGGAATTCTGTATTATGTCCACTGCATCGCATACAAAGGCGTTCGGCACCTTTTTGCACAGCCAGTATTCGTCATCCTCAAACGGATCCTGGAATGTCTCCGGAAGGGTCACGACCTCAAAGCCTTCGAATTCTTCCCTTGTGGCCTGCAGCAGAACCATCCCCTGGCCGAATACACCCATCCTCCACAGATAGGAATAGGATGGCCAGAATGCCAGTTCCATGTCAGGAGAATCGAAATTCGGATACATGTTTTCCGGATCCGGGACGTATGCTTCATAATCTGCTCCGGAAAGATCCACCGGAGAAGAAAGGTTATATGCCTCATCCCTGTTGTGCGGCGCAGCCATGGAAGCGATTACGATCAGCTGTCCCGGAGCAAGATATACGGGATCGTCACCTGCCGTGATTTTCCATACGCTTTTCAGGTATACATGACTGTAGTTTCCGGTCTCCTCTCCTGGCCATAACGGACCGGTTTCTCCGAGTCCTCCGAAATTCTCGCACATCCCTATATACAGAGTGCTTATGTCCTGTTCTTCATCCGAATTGTTGAATACCGTATAGAAGTTGTCGTTCCTGTAAGTACCGCCTGTCGGAGTCGGAGACCCGGCATAATATATTTCCTTGAACACAAGCGGGCTTGCAGCAGATTCGAACAACTGCGGAACCTCAAATGAAGAGGTCCGGCCTATTCTCAGCACTAACCCTGACATGAATCCGGAAAGATTCCTGTCTTCGGAAAGTTTTCCGGAAATGTTCATTGTATAGTCTCCCGGCAGAAGGCGGGTCAGGAGAACGTTTCCCCAAAGGTCACTGCTGAACTCGTATTCAATCTGCTCCGTATTGTTGTTCATGACCACCTGCAGAGGTTCCGGATACTGCAAGGATGATCCGTATTCGCCATAAGTGAAGTTTATGGCAATATCTTCGACAAACGTTGCTGCCGGAATGTCATCATGCCGGCAAGAAAACAACGCTGCAACCGATATGGCAAACGCCAATATGTTTTTGGTTACTTTCATGCCTTTCAGAATTTGAACCATGCCTCTATGCCGAAAAACTGATCAGGATTGCGTGAAGCGGTATATGTTCCCGGATTTCTGCGGCTTTCCTCCAGAGGATTGTTATTGAACACGTTATTTAGAAAGAATGTAAATCCCATGAAATCGCCTATTTCCTTGGTGACCCTAAGATTGCACAGCCATAGAGGAGGATATGATTCCTTTATGAGCCTGTTGTCCAGAATCTGCTTCTGGATGTCGTCGGAATATTCTTCGCCGGGAGCAATAGGGGTAAATTTGAGATTATCAGCCGAGAGATATCCTATCGGACGTACATTTTCCGTACCGAGATATTCGTGAGTATCCATCCATATCGTCTGCACGGAGAGAGAGATGACGAAGCCTATTTTTGGAATGTTGTGGATTATCCTCAGATTGGAAGACAGCCTGCGGTATCGGCTCCCGTCCCCGGCGGCATATACCCCTATGTCCTTGTACTCTCCTGTATTGGCATCCGGACTTTTCTGATAATAACTCGGAGAGGAAGAATAGGAGTCGCTCAACATGTATGCTCCGGTAAGCACGAAAGAAGTATGTATTGGCTTTATCTGCCCGAAATCAAAATCGAATTCAATCCCTCTGGATTCGTTGACCCTGTTGTTCAGAGGCCTGTTGTAACTTAACACCACCATAGTGGAATTGTCGTATGCAAGCACAGGTATGCCGTCCTGTCCTTCCTCTGCCGCCCTGTATTTTTTCAGTTCAAACAGCCGGAATGAATTCCGGTCAAGTCCGAACGAATATCCGTCCGTGAGTTTTTCACTGTAAGCAGTGACGGAAAGCCTCATGTCGCGGAAATTGAAATCCAGGCCGATTTCGCTCTTGCGGTTCCTCGCTATCTTGAGACCACTGTCTGCGGTATCATACACTTTGGTCGTAATCATGCTCAAAGTCTGCCCGTCAGAAATGCCAGTCTGGCCGATATTGCTGAAATTCACAAAATCGAAATAAGCCTTGTCAGGATAGAGGTACACAAGAGGAGGAGCCTTCGCCGTAATTCCCCACCCACCACGCAGGGTCAGTGTTTCCGGAATCAGGTCATACGATGCGTTTATTCTTGGCGACAGCACATTGCCTCCTTCTATCCTTCCAGGCTGTATCATGTCAAATCTCAACCCGAGCTGCACCCTCAGGTCTCTTCCGAGTATTGTACGGACAAGATTGTCCTCTGCATACAGAGAAAACTGGTTCAGAGCCGGTATCTCCTTGTATGATCGCATTCTGATCCCGGAAGACGGCGGCATCAGCGGGTCGAAAACCTTGCCTCTTCCGAAATTCACGTCCGTCTTCCATTCCGCTCCGGCCATTATCCTGTTGCCTATGCCCCAAAATTTCGTGTACATGTTGGCCACAGCCTTTGCAAAGACATTGAGAGGCTCTCCGTATGTACTCATTTTTGTAAGGAACTCGTACGGGAGAATATTGGTGGAAGCCTCATGCCCCGGAATGTGCGTATTCGTCAATATGTCGCCATAATTATCGTACACGGGAGAAGACACGTTTGCCGCAACCGTACCGTCAGTCATTGCTGACGTTACCATATATCCGAAATTCCCTTTCAGTTCCTGCACATAACCGGTCTGTCGGGAATAAGATGCCGAAGCACTGAATCTCAAGGATTTCAGAAAATTATTGTTGAACTGGACATTTATGTTTGTATTGGCATTGAACCCGATGTTTTCCGAAGAACGCAGCCTCTGATACCGCACATCCGTAGGGTCAAGTTTCTGAGCGTCGAGATCAGAATGGAAGCCAAGCCCGGTAGTAGTACTGACCTTGCCTCCAAAAAGTTTTGAATACAGGAGATTTGCAGTAATTCGGCGGTACTGCTGATACGGCCGTCTTTCGTCTGCCAAAGAGGATGCATAATCAACATCCGCACTCATGGTACCTCCGTTCCGTCCTATACGGAACCCTTTTCCGACAGATGCCTGAGTAAGAGTAGGATTCACTTTCAGCCTGACCTGGAACGGAAATTCCCCGGCCTTGTGGTTGACGATTATCACGCCTGAAGTCAAATCCCCATACTCGACAGAAGGAATGCCCCTTATGACATCTACCGATTCCACATTATCCACAGAAATCTGTCTCAAGTCTATGCCCGAACCTGCCGTCGAAGAAAATCCGGTCACGGTCCCGTCCACAGCAGTATTGCCCACCTGCAGATTTGCATTGTTGGACACGGGAGCGCCGTTCACGACTATCGAGGTACCGAGACTGTTGAGGGCATCTCCGTTTACCTGCCTTATGTTCGCCTTGGAGACTCCCGTAAGAGATGGATTGGCAGACAACTGTCCCGGCAGGAGTTCCATAATGTCGCTGAGGGACGTTGCCTGAAGATGGTCTATCGCCGCACGCGAAATGGAGGATGAAGTGGAGGCCCCTGTCTTGTTGGCTTTGGCCACCACTTCCACTTTATCCAGCCAGAATGTACTTTCCTTCATCCTCACTGTCGTGTCGCAAGGCTCGAATTCCATCTCGAAATCGAGCATACCGACAAGTTGTGCAGTCAATTTTGTCCTTCCTTTCGGCACGGACGAGAAATTAGCCACTCCTGCATCATCCGTAATGCCGTAGATACCGTATTCGGGGAATCCCACAACGACGCCAGCCAACGGTTCGTCCCTCGCATCATCCACCACCGTGATGTCAACGGCAGACGAAACCCCACTTCCTTTTCTCTCCTGTCCGTATGCAGAAGACAGGAAAGAGAAAAGGAAAAGCATTGCCGGCAAAAAATACCTGAAAGAAGGCATCAACTTACTCGGCTGATTTTACGCAACGGAGATTATACGCGTAGGTTACGGAACCTTCTGCAACATTCGGATAATTGCTGAATTCGATAGTGTAGGCAGATTTGCCTGATTCTGCGTTTTCAACAAGCGATCCTGTCCAGACATAAACTGCGGAAGAATTGTAGAATCCGTTTTCATCAACCATACCAGTCGCCCCAGGTCTGATGCAGCCGCCACCTACGAATTTCATCTTATCCCACAGGGCCTTTGCTGCATTATATTCTTCTTCCGTATAATTACTGAACTCAGGATACCCCATTTCCACACACATTTCATAATCAAATATGATATCCGTCACATTATCGTTCATAGAATTCTTCTGGACTGTATTCATCGGCTCCCAGCCCATCGGGCACGGCGAATTGCCCGCTACAGTCCAGTCAGCAAATTCTGCCCCTTCTGCAGACCACTCAGCATCGATTGTAGCAGGGGTTACGGGCTCATTCTTGCCCCATTGGAAATAAAGTCCCGGATCTTCGGCAGAAGTCGCACCCACATTCCTGTCCAGCATCGAAAATCCAAGGTCGGACGTAAAGTCGATGATTTCATATCTCGCAATCTGGCCCCTCACGGTAATTACGGAAGCCGCACTGCTGCTCCCGACAGACGCAGTTATCGTCACTGTCTTTGATGCATCCTCGATATCCTTGACTGCAAAAGCGAGAACGCCGCCGTCACTGACGGTAATGATTGAAGGGTCTGATGAAGACCATGTTACCGTCTGGCCTTCAAGAGCATCGGCAGGCGTAGCAGACAACGCCAGTTGAGGAAGTTCCTCATCCGTAAATACTGTTGCCGATTCTGGGGAAATTGTCAGTCCGGAGATGACAGGACCGTCATCTGTCGAACATGCGGCAGCCATGACTAACGCGGCCGCAAAAAAGATGTTCTTTTTCATGATAAATAGGGTTTGTTGAAGTTCAGTTTCAAATACTGGAGTCAAATATAAAATTTATTGGACAGAAATCCTAAAAAAAGAGTTATATTTGTACATTATCAAAATTTAATATGATGAAAAAGATTATCTTGACAGCAGTCATTGCGCTCGGGTTCGTTGCAGCCGCAAGCGCACAACCGAGAGCAATCGGTGCAAGATTGGGATGGGCTATGGAAGCCAGTTACCAGCACACCGTAAACAATGCAGACTTTGTGGAAGTCAACCTCGGAACATTCGGCTACCACAACCTTAGCCTTTCTTCCACCTACAATTTCATGATTGCACAGCCTAACTGGACTGACAGGGGCGAATGGGGATTCTATGCAGGTCCCGGTCTTGCCATGAGTTTCTTCAACGGGACAACCATCGCAGTTCAGGCCCAGGTCGGACTTGAATATACATTCTGGTTCCCGCTCCAGCTCGCAGTTGACCTCAAGCCTCAGTTCGGAGCATGGATAGGAAACCACAGTTCCGGATTCTACACCGGAGGGCTCTACGGATTCGCTCCGGCCATTGCTGTAAGATACAGATTTTAGCACAATATGATGACGTACGGCCTGTACTGGCCGACATACGGAGATCTGAACTGACCGGTTGCAAGGTCAGTTCTTTTTTTCTTGAAACACGGTTTTTCCTGTTGCAAGAAGACAATTATAAAAAAACAAAACAGTAAATTATGAGACGGACCATAACAGCATTGATAATACTGTGCACTGCCGGATGTCTTGCGGCATCCGCCCAGCCGAGGGCTCTTGGAGGAAGAATCGGGGCAACAGGATTCGACCTGAGTTATCAGCACGCTGTCGGCAAGAAAAACTTTATTCAGGCGGATGCCAGTCTGGATTTCGGCTATGCCGCATCAGGGCGTCCGGGATTCAAGGCGACTGCCCTGTACAACTTTGTGCTGGCCCGCCCGGCATGGACAAACAGGGGCAAATGGGCAATTTTCGCCGGACCCGGACTGTCTCTCGGCTACGTGCAGGACAGGGTCACATACAGGGAAAACAATTTCAGATACCACTACAACGACTATGGCTTCATGTTCTCGGCAGTCGGACAGGCCGGGCTGGAGTACACGTTCTGGTTCCCTCTCCAGATTTCAGTGGACCTGCGCCCGTACGTGGGCCTGCATGTGAACGACGGTGTCACGCGGCGGATAAACACTGTGACGGACGAAGTCATATTCAAGGGCAAGACAGGCTATTACGGCAACGGATGGTACGGTTTCATACCTACAATATCCTTCCGTTACCGTTTCTGAAAGCCTGACAAGCAAAAATGAGCCCCGAAAGTTTGTCGGCTTTCGGGGCTCATGTCATTCTTGTGACTGCTGCTTCTTTAGCAGGTCACGGATTTCCGTGAGCAGCTGCTCTTCTTTCGACGGTTCAGGAGGCGCAGGCGGGGTTGCCGGAGCGCTTTCCCTTTTGCGTATCAGCCTGTTCATGATTTTGACCATAAGGAAAACGCAGAAAGCCAGTATCGCGAAGTCCACGCATTGCTGGATGAAAGCACCGTAATTCCAGTAAACAGGCTCGGCTTCAG
>CALVDU010000114.1 GCA_944326375.1 uncultured Bacteroidales bacterium
GTTCAGAAACCGCCTTGGGGAAATCAGCGTCGGCATAAGAGACCTGTTTGGCGACGGAAGCCGGAGTTACAGGCATGGCATAAACTCATCCGGAAGGACGGACACAATCAACCAGGGTGTCGGACGCTTCTGGACGCTCCAGTTCGTATATCACCTGAGGGCTTACAAGAACATGTAAGGCATCGGCGCATGGCAGCAGGCGCAAAGCCACCGTCTCGCGGTCCTCGCTCCGCTGCGGAGGCTCGCCTTTCCGGCTTTGCGCCCGCTGCCGCTACAAATCATTTGATTTTGATATATTCCACCGGCTGGTCCTGGACCTTGTCCAGAGGTGCAGTATGGAACTTCACCTTACTGAAGTCTATGGTTTTGAGGTCTATGCACCTGATTGTGGAATTCCATGCCGTCCTGTAATAGAATCTCAGGGACTGGAGGTCAGAAGACGTGGTCCACTGCGTCGCACTCGGGACATTTTCAGGAAGACTCTGTCCTGCCGTATGTTCCACCCCGATAGGAATGTCAAAATTGTTCAGTATCTGGAAAGTCTCCTTGACTGTCTCGAACCCTGTCTCATATTGTGGAGCGGTAGCCTTGTAGAAGGCCGCCCTTACGAACCTCGACGGAGGCGTCACGTCACCCGGGATGCCGCGGAATCCTGTGCCCGCCCCGAACGAACTGAGCGTCACACCCTTGACGAGTTCATTAGGCTTGGCATTTCCAGGGAAAAGATTGACATAATTGTTCAGATTTGTCATCTGCCACTCGAAGCCCGGAGAATTTGTCAGCACACCGAGCTTGTTTTCATGTATCTGCGGCACTCCGTCCACTATTTCAATCACAATCTGCTTACCGGAGGCGTCGGCCACTCTCCAATGGGCAGTGTTGGTCTCCGGAGTCAGGGCCACTACATGCACCTTGTCAATGTTCGCAATCACATCGTCGACCGTGGAAAAATTCCCGAGAATCCACGGTGCAAACTGCACATCCACGAGAGTGGAAGAACTGTCCGCCTTGCAATATTCCTCATACTTGCCATAGCCGGGAAAGAAAAACAGTCCCACGGAAAGCCCGGCCTCGTTCAACCCCTCGGTCACGAACTGGTCCTGCATCACGGATATGCCGACATATCCATATTTTGAAGTAAATTTGACGCCATTCATCCCTTCAGGCGTGAAGGCTGTCTGCGTATAGCCTCTCGGCACAACGACGTATCTGCTGTCCAGATAACTTCCGCCCCACTCGCATGTCCTTGCAAGGACGTATGTCCCGTCTCCGGACTGCAACGTGATGCCCGTGCAGGCTTCGGAGATATTCGGAAATGCAGCAAAAACGGCTGCTACAGCCATTATCGCCATGTTTTTCACCGTATTTTTCATGATCTTGAAATTAATATGACTAAATGTACGCAAACAAAAGTTAAAAGACAAGGAATTTTTGAGTATTTTCGCAGGCTGAACACTACAAGTCCATAAAAGATGAAAAAAATATACGTCTATATGCTCGGAGCGATGCTTGCAACCCCGGTTTGCGCACAGGAAACCTCGACAACACAAGAATGTCCGGCCGTACCGGAAGGGACAATTGAAACATACCGGCCTACCGGCGGCAGGATGCTTACAATGGAAGACGTTTTCAGTACGGAACTCACCCCCGAAAACAAAACTTTCAATTGGCGTCCGGGGACGGCTGCACTGATCTCATTCGAGCAAGGGGCGCTGCTGTCCGTCAACCCGATGGAAGGCCTGAACGGAGAAATCCTGTCAAAGGCGGAACTCGAAAGCCTGACAGGTTCATCCGACGCCAAATTTGAATGCTGGATAGACAAGGACAGGGCCGCATTCTCCTGCGGAGGCTCATACCATATAATAAATGTGGAGACAAAGACCGGCGAATGCTCATTCAAAATCCCCGAAAACTCGGCAAACTTCACATTCAGCCACAAAGGTTTCCATGTGTTCACAAAGGACAACGGGCTGTATTTCTGCGACAACAGGGGCAATGTCTATCCCATTGCAGAGCCGCAGGACAAGAACATAACATACGGACAATATGTGAGCCGCAACGAGTTCGGCATCAACGGCGGGATATTCCTTTCCGAATCAGGCGACAAGGTGGCGTTCTACCGCAAAGACGAGAGTGCAGTGGGCACATTCCCCCTCCTTGACATAAACACGAGGACCGGCTCCCTCTTTGAAATAAAATACCCTATGGCTGGCATGGCATCAGAAAACGTGCGCCTCGGAATCTATGATTTCGCCTCGAACACGACTGTCTATGCTGAAGCCGACGATTTCGGCTACGACCAGTATCTCACCAACATTTCATGGTCACCCGACGACAAGTTCATCTTCATCCAGGTTCTCGACAGAAGCCAGAAAAACATGAACCTTAACATGTACGATGCTTCTACAGGAAAATTCGTCAGGACCCTGCTGAGCGAGCATGACGACAGATACGTCGAGCCGCTCGACCCTATCCATTTCATAAAGGGCAGCAACACGAAATTCATATACAGGACAAATGTCAGGGACGGCTACCGCAACCTTTATCTCTGCGACATTGACGGAAACATGGAAAGGCTGACTTGCACTGACGCAGATGTGGAATATGTCGGCAACGACGGCAAAAACGTGTTCTACACCTCCGCAGAGGTTTCCCCTGTGGAAAACCATCTTTTCCGCATGGACATGAAATCCCGCAAGGCCCAGCAGCTCACGGACAAACCGGGCTGGCACAATGTGTCAGTAAGTCCTGACGGGGCATATTTCCTCGACAATTACAGCAGCGTGAACGTGCCGAGGGTAATCGACCTCCGCAGCACCAGCGGCAAAGGACGCTCGCTCAACCTGCTGACAGCCTCAAATCCAGTGGCTGACTACGCCTTCTGCGAACTTTCCCTCGGGAAAATAAAGAGCGCTGACGGCAAATACGACAACTGGTACCGTCTGATCAAGCCGAAAGACTTCGACCCGACGAAAAAATATCCCGTAATCCTCTATGTCTATGGAGGCCCTCATTCCCAGCTGGTCAGGAACACATGGCTCGCCGAACTCAGGCGCTGGGAAATGCTTATGGCACAGAAAGGCTACATAGTATATGTCCAGGACAACAGGGGGACGATGAACCGCGGTGCCGAGTACGAAAAAACTATTTACGGCAAATGCGGGCAGGCAGAGATGTCGGACCAGATGGAAGGCATCAGGATGCTGATGTCTCTGCCTTTTGTTGACAAGGACAGGATAGGCGTCCACGGCTGGAGTTACGGAGGATTCATGACGATTTCCCTCATCACGAATTATCCGGACATCTTCAAGGTTGCCGTAGCCGGCGGTCCTGTCATCGACTGGAAATGGTACGAGGTGATGTACGGGGAAAGGTACATGGGCACTCCCGAATCCAATCCTGAAGGCTATGAACTTACAAGCCTCATCAACAAGGCAAAGGACCTGAAAGGCAAGCTCCTCATCTGCCAGGGCGCAGTCGACAACGTGGTCGTATGGCAGCACAGCCTGAATTTCGTCAGCGAGTGCATCAAAAACAACATTCAGGTGGACTACTTCCCTTATCCGTGTGCGCAGCACAATGTCGCCGGAAAGGACAGGGTCCACCTGATGGACAAGGTAACCATGTACTTCGAAGACTATCTGAAATAATCCCTCCCCGCAGCGTCAGTTTTTCCTGCGGAAAAGATACTGCACTCCAATCATGAAATACCTGCCGTAAACCGGTGTCCACCTTTGGACCGACGAATCGGCAGTAACGATATTGCTGTATATGGATCCGGAATTCAGAAGATCTATGCCCTTGACATATACTTTAAGACTTCTTTTCAAAAAGCTCCAACCGAGTGCGGCATCCAAACCGTGAGAAAGGAAATCATTTCCAACACCGCCAAGATAGTCATAGGCTACCAATTTATAAGAAAGATCAAAATTCCCGTTTTTGGCAAAAGTCGCATAAGCATATATACCGGCTGTAGAAGCTATCCGTTCAGAAAGCAAGCTTCCGTCTGCATCAGTTGATTTCATGTAAGTAGAACTGCCGGAAAAAACGAAATTCAAGCTTCTGACAGGCCGGTAGGATAAATTGACAGCGACTCCCGGATTAAGATCCTTCACACCTATCAACTCATTCCCATAATATTGAGGATATGCAGATAGCCCGAAAAGAAGCCTCGCCGTGGCACTTATTTTCCTTTTTGCCATCAGGCCGGTAACGGCTGCATTGGCAGATATGCTCCATGCCGGAATGGACGCATTTTCAAATGTGTAAAGCATTGAACCGGCAAGAGCCTCGTAGCCATCCCACTGCGACAAAACCGTGTTTTCAGAAAAATACATCGTTTTCGTCACGATCCTCCCGAATGAACATGCACCGCTGACATTGACATTTATCCTGCCATAGTTTTTGGCAATCGGCTGACTTAACTGTAATGTCATTTTTGTGTCATACGACGGTTTAAGATCAGGATTGCCGCCAGTCAGCACTAAAGGATTTGAATCCGAGATCCTGTTCCGCGTCTGCTCCAAAGACGGCATGGATGGAGACACCGATGCGGTCAAAAGCAATGTTTTATAGCGTAAGGACAAATTCGGCATCACCGACCAGTAATTCCGGTCATAAGACAAGGCATCGGGATAATACTCATCATCAATCTGTATGTCATTCCGCAAAGCCACGCCGCCGTTCATGGAAAAATTTTTCGAATTATATGCAAAAGAGGCCTCAACGGAATTTGTAAACATGTTCCATGTATAATCATAAGTATTGGCCAAATCTGTCACAGGAATCTCCACTCCGAAAGCGTCTGTGGTAAGTTGCCGTTTTCTCGTATTCATATACAAGGACTTCACGCTTGCATTCATTGAAAGATAGCGTTTATCGGTATTGACAAGTACCGTAGACAGATTGAAAGACATATTTCCGTCAAGACCTTTGCCGAAACCGTCTGAAACAAGATGCCTGCGATCAAAAGAAGTATGCAACGTATCAACAGACCAGGACAATGTATTGGAATTGGAATATGCAAAATCCACATTCAACGATGTCCTGACTTTTTTAGCGTCATTATTTGCCCAACGGACTTGTGTTGCAAGATTATAATCCCTGATGTCAGAACCATTTTCCTCATGCCTTGAGTATCCGCTACCTGTCTCCCCGACAATCCTGTCCTCCGTCGATAGTGAAGAAGTATTCATGTCCGATACCGTCCCCTTAACGGATAAGAACAAGGATTTCAAAGGTGTATCTTTCAAATCGAAACCGGCGTAAAATTCATGATTGCTGCCTACTGACCTGTCCGAAAAATTGTCTTCCGCCGACATTGCCGGATTGGCACCATTGGCAAAATATTCCGTAAGCGCAGCCGTTGTGCTTTTGGTATATTTACGTTCAAATTTATATTTCCCTTTGACGCTGTTGCCGTAATCCCGATCTTTCCAATATTTGTCCAACTTGACATTTGCGCCTATGTTCTCACGATAGAAAGATAATTTATCCATTGCCTCCGCTTCCTTCAAAGCAATCCTTACATCGCTTTCTCCGAAAGTCTCGTATCCGTTACCTATCGATGCGTTTACATTTTCTGCATAAACATTGGCACTGAGTTGCATCATTTCGGAATAATATGCAAGAGCTCCTGCTCCGCTGTATCTGAGTTGTCCTGTCTCGTCCATACCTCCTTCGGCAAGAATACCGGCTTCGGACAATTGGAATATCGGTTCTTTGGTGACTACATCCAATACCGTCTGCTTACGGCTGTTTTTCAAACCGCGCCTTTTGTCTTCTGCACTCAGCTCTGCATATACCCTGACCTGTGAGACCTCGTCAGCATTCAAGGCGTTGACTGCAGCCATCGGATTGTCCCCGAATATAAGTACACCATTGACATAAGTGCGTTTTACCGGCTCTCCATCCACAAATATATCATTTTTTGTAAGCGTAAAACCGGGAAACTGCTCCAAAACGGCTTTCAGGCTCTCTCCGTCCATGGTCCTGACTGCAGCAGCATTATATACCGTAGTATCGGCTATTTTCCGCATAAGCGGGATCTCTGCCGTAACAGATGCCTCCTCTATTTCCTGCGGAGCATCTTCCATATTGAAATAGAATACATTTCTTCCGGAATCCAGTTCATAAACGCCTTCCACGGTTTTCTTCCCGACACTGAATAATTTCAGATAGACCCGCTGAGGTCTTATATTCTTGAAAATGAAAATTCCGTCTTTGTCTGCGACGGTATAAGACGAATCGGTTTTTTCTCCATCCATTGTCACAAGCAGTACATTAGGACTGAATACTGCCCTGATATAACCTTGACCTGCCTGTTGTTTTTCCGTTACTTTTCCGTATATAGTAGCTACCGTATCCTCTTTCTCCTTTCCTCTGACTACAGCACATAATAACAGGAACGCTACATATAATATTTTTTTCATAGACAACGAAATATTTCCGTGTAAAAATACTAATTTCCACTTAATATTATATAAC
>CALVDU010000115.1 GCA_944326375.1 uncultured Bacteroidales bacterium
ATGGTCTCTTCGTGTAAAGAGTGCTGCAAGTCCACTGTGAGCACGACTTTCGAGCCTTTTACAAAGTATGCGTTGCCGAAACGGTCAGTCAGCATGGGTCTGTTTTCAGGGGTGTCAGGATTGCATATCCATCCGAATTTTTCGCCCTTGAGGCTGTCTGCTACGGTGTTCTGGAACAGGGTAGTGTGCAGGCTCGAGCCGCCGAGGTCGTTTTCGAGGTCGGAACCGAGGGCTATTATCCTGTTGCCGAATGCAAAAAACGATTTTCTGCCGCGCAATGAGCCGTTGTACTTGTCATGCTCATGGAGAATCATGGCGAAAGTCCCGCTCATGCCCTTGTGGCTCACGCCTCCGGCAAACCATTCGTCGGAGAGCAGCATTTCCTCATATCCCGAAAACTCGTCCACATTCAGCACGTTGGCGCACATATCTTCCATCGGGATTACCGCTGCCGTCGTTCCCGGAATGTGGCACCAGTCCCAGCCGTCCACTGCATACCCGGCCCCGAAGGCCGTAACATTGTCAGCGGGGTCCGCAAGAATCTGCATGCTTCCGTGGGTGAGGTATCTGCCGTAGAGATTTGCCCCGTTATAGATTTCCGCAGACCAGAGGTAGCGGCTGTGGCCTGCAAATGTCACGAGCCATTCGTCCTGCCTGTGCGACATGGAGCAGTTGTAGCCATAGACTTTTGTGCCTTGAGGCGCCTTTTCTGCCTCTATCCCTGCCTGCGTGAATTTCTTTCCCCATTTTCCTCCGGTTCCGGCAAGCCTCAGATAAGCCGCTGCAAGTTCATGGTCGATTTCCTGCAAGCCGTCCGGAGAACCAGCATCGGCGAGCAGGGCATATTGTGCCGGGATGAGGGCACCCTTGCCGTCCGGATGTCTGCCCGACATGGCGAGAGGAAAGGAGAGTTTGTTGCAATAGAACCTCATTTCGAGGAGGGCATCCTTCAGAATGCCGTGGCTTTCTTCCGAAACGGCGAACGATGTGCCGCTGAACATCCATACTGCCTTTACGGCTCCGTCGAAGCCTCCGATGGCGTATGCCGGATAGGCCTTGCGGTGATGGAACACTGACCCGTCGGTCTTGAAGCATGGCTTTGTGCCCTCTGCGTACCTGAATCCGTTGTCTATCCATCTTGAAAGGGCTTTCATGTAGGCCTCCTTGTATGGTGTGTCCTCCAGCATGAGCAAGGAGGCGACACGCCCCATAAGGGATGTGTTGAATGCATCAATGTCCATTCCGGGTTCCTTGGGGGCAATCTTTACTTCTCCCACGCCTGAAAACCATTCCATCGCCTGCTGCACATCCTTGTCGAGTCCCGCTTCCCTCAGCACATCCTTCATTATTACCGGGGCGGTGTAGAAATTCCTCATGCTGTAGCCGAGGTGATGCAGCGTGCCCTGTGCGCTCCCGGCAGCGAAACCCTGGTCGAGCAGATGGCGGGTGAGGCTGACGTACATTTCCGCTATTTTCGCCTTGCGTCCGGTGTCGGGTTCATGCATCCATGCCAGTGCCAGGTTGAAAAGATTGTCATTGGCTGTCCTGAGCAGCTGCCCGTTCTTTCCGAACTGATTTGAAGCATCCTTTATTCCGAGGTTGATGAAAGTTTCCCCGTATCTCGTGAAGAATATGGGCTTGCCCTTTATCGTGCCGTCCGTATTGGTGGAAATGCCGTATGAATTATAGGTTTCGAGCACTTTTTCGTAACTCTGCGGCTTCTTCCCCTGCGTGACGAGGTTGATGAACCTTTTTTCCGCAGTCTTCATGTCCTGCACGGATCTTTCCGAAATGCTGTCCTCCGGCCTGATGTCGAGTTCCAGATTCCAGGAATTGTTGAGAATCAGCCAGTGGGATGTGGTCTCCCTGTTGATGAACGGCGCCTGCCAGTCAGGAGTATGGTGCCGCACATCCTCGAATGCGGCCGGGATTATGCCGTCGAAGTAGAGTTTTCCTTTCTTCACTCCTTCCGGGGCGGAGATGACGATTCTGTCCATCCCTTCTTCAGGAGTGCCTTCCATATCCCTGTCGAATGCAACCCAAGCCCCTCTCCAGCCAGTGAAGCCGAGACGGTAGCAGAAATGGCAGCATTCCTTGTCCCCTTTATAGAAGGCGAAACGCAGCGAACCGTCGATGGCTTCCGGGGAGTAGACCCAGAAGACGAATGTCGACACTGACGTTTCTTTGGGATCGGGATTTTCGCCGAGGTATGGTATTGTCCCCGGAATTTCAAGGCTTGCCCCTCTCCTGTGCCATTCCCACATGAGTGATTTCTCCCCGAGTTTTGCATGGTCGGCTGAAACTTCGGCAGAGGATTTCTCATAGAGCACGTTTCCTGTCCCTCTTTCGAAGGACAGGATTCCGTATTCAGTGTCATAGTCGGCAACTTCCGCGTATGTCTGCAAGGAGAACATTGCAGCCGCTGCCGACAGGAATATTGTCTTGAACATCTTTATTTCGTTACAGGAACTTCTCCTTTTTCAATTTTTCCTTTTCTGATGAGAGCCGCAAGGAAGTAGTAGTCTGCATAGTTGAGAGGCACATCCACGTTGCTGCCATGAGGTATGCTTCCTACAGAGTGCATCAGGATGAAACCGCCGTTGGTGCCAGGGGCCGCACGGTAGGCAGGGGAGGAGAGTGACTCTATCATCTTGTCGGCCTTCTCCTTGTATCCGGCGTTCTTCGTGTACCAGTACAGTTCGTAGAGGGCAGAAGCGATGATGGCTGCAGAAGATGCGTCGCGGCAGGCATCCGGAATGTCCGGAGCGTTGAAATCCCAGTAAGGGACAAGGTCTTCCGGCATCGTAGGGCTGTTGAACAGGTATTCCGCCACCTTTTCTGCCCTTTCGAGATATTTCTTGTCGGAAGTGAAGCGGTATGCTACCGTAAATCCGTAGATGGACCATGCCTGTCCTCTTGCCCACGCCGATTCGTCGGAATAGCCCTGCGCCGTGCATCTGCGCCTCACTTCTCCAGTTTCGTCGTCGTAGTCCACGACGTGGTACGTGCTGTAGTCCGGACGGTAGTGGTTTTCGAGGGTCTTGTCGGCGTGGCTTATGGCGATTTTTGCGTATGTCGAGTCGCCTGTGAATTCAGTGACCTTGAAAAGCAGTTCGAGGTTCATCATGTTGTCTATGATGACAGGGCATTTCCATCCCCTTTCAGCCTGCCAGCCCCTGTCCACGTTCCATGACTGGAGGATTCCGGCATTCGGGCGGAAACGGGTGGCGAGGGATTTCGCCGTGTTGATGCAGACATCCTTGTATCCGTCGATATTCTTCAGCCTCAATCCGTTGCCGTAACTGTCGTATATCATGAAGCCCACATCATGATGCCATGTGAGGTATTGTATGGAATCGAGGATTTCCGTATGTTTCCTGGCATGGTCGGCCCAGTATTCGTCTCCGGTCAGTTCGTACATGTACCAGAGGGTTCCAGCGAAAAAGCCGCTTACCCAGTCGTCTGTCGGGACATATTCTATTTCGCCGTTCTTGAAGGTGGATGGTATCCTGATCGTGTCTCCGGCTTCGGAAGCCTCCACCAACGATTTCAACTGTACCTTGGCATTTTCGACATTTTCTGCTATGATGTCTTTTTTCGGGGAGCATGAGGCTGCGAGAACCGCCAATGCTGCAGGGATGATTAAGGATTTAACTTTCATAATATAATGTAGCGTTTTTGTTTCAGTGCCGTTGTTCATAGGTATGTGTGGCGTGAACGTTCACTGACTGCGAAAATAAACATAATTTTTAATCTGTGCAAAAAATATCTTTATATGTCAGAATGTAAGTATCAAAGGTCATTTTGGGATTGATTAATTGAAAAAAAGATGTATTTTTGCGAAATACCTTAAAGAATGTCACATGAAAAAAGCAATACTTCTATTTTTTTTCTTGTGTTTTTGCCTTGTTTACGAATCTCGTGCCGCAATCAACGCCCAATATGGCTTTGAATCAGGAGTTCCTGGCTTTGTGAAAGTTATGGGAAATGGAACGGTAACGGAAGCAACGGAAAAATTCAAGGACGGGACTCATTCGCTGAAGTTTCACTGGACCGGACAGGCGGAATTGTCATTCAACAACTGGACGGATCTTGAAGCGTCGATGAAGGTGAACGGGGCGGGCCTCATGATGTGGATATACAATACGGCCCCTATGGATGCCCCTCTGCGCATCACGTTCCTGAACTGGAATGACGAGGAAATCTGCCATTTCGATTTCAACATGAATTTCACGGGGTGGCGCACGGCATGGATAAAGTATATCGACATGCTTTCTCCGTACGGGCATTACGGGGACAAGAAACTCGCCGACAGGCTCGTGAATGCGTCCAAGATGACGATCACTCCTCCTGCATCCGTACCCGAAGGCACCATCTATGTGGACAGGGTCTCCTTTTCGACCAAAAAACTCCACGACCAGATTACCCCGGACATGCAGATTCCCGATAACAACTGGAATCTGAAGCGCAACATGTGGCACTGGTGCCGCCTCTGGGAGTGGGAACAATATCCGCTTCCGGAGATAATGCATGCCACTGATGCTCAGATAGCCATGCTTGCTGAGGTGGAAAAAAGGATGGACGAAGCCCTTTCCACAGGTAACCCGAGTCCGGAATATACCCAGAAGACTCTTGTGCCGAGGGCAGACAAGGCCTACGAGAAATATGGTCTCAAGAGACTTCCTGACGGTTCCGTCACCGGTGCACCGCTGCTGAGCGATGACGAGTTCAACAATGCTCTCGGAGAGATGCGCATCCGTTTCGTGCAGGAAATCATCTGGTATTACACCCTCGATTATCTTTACACCGGCAGCAAAGCCAATCTCGACAAGATTTTCGTGACTTTCGACCATGCGATCGACCAGGGTTTCGCATACGGAAGCGGACAAGGCACGAACCACCATTACGGGTATCAGATAAGGGACCTTTACAAGGCGATGTGGATTCTCCGCAAGGAAATTGCAGCCGCAGGCAAACTCGACGGGTATCTGAAGGTGCTGGAATACTGGAGCGGAATGTCAGAGTGCAGGAAGCCGTTCCAGTACGGCCGTGACGAAATGCTGGACTCATGGCATACTCTTCTGAACTGCAAGATAATAGCAACGATGATGAATCCGGATCCGGACGTGAGGTACACCAACATGAAAAACCTCGGGATCTGGCTTTCGGGTTCGCTGGCATATTCTCCCGGAACCTTGGGCGGAATCAAGGTTGACGGCACATCATTCCATCACGGAGGCCTTTATCCCGCATATTCCGTGGGAGCCTTCGCCGCACTCGGCGACTATTGCGAATTTACTGCGGGAACGGATTTCGTGATCGACGAAAACGCACGCAGATGCTTCAAGAATGCCCTGCTGACGATGAGGAACTATTGCAACCTTACCGACTGGGGGCTCGGAGTCTGCGGCCGCCATCCTTTCAACGGCTTCATTCCTAAGGCCGACATCGAGGCATTCGGAAGCCTTGCGCTGTTGGGTGACCTTACCGGTTCGGGGCTTGCGGCAGATCCTGAACTCGGAGGGGCATATCTCACGCTCGGAGGTTCCGACAAGTCAAAGGTTTCAGCGATAAAGAAAGCCGGTATATCTGCCGCTCCTGCCCCTGAAGGATTCTTCGTATATAATTATGGTGCAATGGGAATCCATCGCCGCGGCGACTGGATGCTTGTGCTCAAGGCATACAACAGCGACGTTTGGGCATCGGAAATCTATGCGGCTGACAACAGGTACGGACGGTACCAGAGTTACGGTTCGGCCCAGCTGATAGGCTCGGGTTCTCCGGTTTCGGCAAAGGAGAGCGGTTTCTCGCAGGAGGGCTGGGACTGGAACAGGGTCCCTGGAGCCACCACGATCCATCTTCCGTTTGACATGCTCGAGAACCCTCTCAAGGGGACGCTTATGGAAAGAAATGACGACAGATTCCCGGGCGTATCATCCCTTGAGGGGAGGAACGGAGTCCTTGCATTCACATACGTCGAAAAGGACAGAAAGAACTTCTGTCCGGGGGCGACGGCCCACAAGAGCGTATTCTGCTTTGACAACAGGATAGTTTTCGTCGGAAGCGGGATCACCAACAATTCGACCTATCCTACCGAGACGACTATCTACCAGCTGCGTCTGGACGACAAGGCCGAGGAGATAGACATAAATCTCCAGTATTTCGACAGGTTCCCGTTCTCCTACAAGCACAATGAGCACACCCCGGTAACATTTACGGACACCAAGGGCAACTATTATATAATGAAGGACGGCAAGGGGCTTGTGGTGACGAAGCAGAGCCAGACTTCCCCGTCCGACACCAAGAAGAAGACCGGCACGGGAGACTTTGTTTCCGCATACATTGAGCACGGGCCGTCGCCTGTCAATGCTTCATACGAGTACATGATGCTCGTGCAGCCTTCCGGAAAGGATGTCAACAAGTTTTCCAAGAAACTGCCTTATACGGTGCTGAGGAATGACGACGAGGTTCATGCCGTGAATGACAACGTCACCGGCATTACCGCATACGTGTGCTATTCGTCCTACAGGTCAGACGACAACGTGAAAGGTGCCCTTGCAGCCTTGTCAAAAGGGAAGGACGCAAAACCTGCCTTGCCTGTGGCTGAGGTGTCGGCCGAGACGATAGTGATGGAGAGGCCTGTGGAAGAGGGCAAGTCCGTGATGAGCATCTGTACGCCAGACCTCGGAATAACGCAGAAGGGCTATACCACGCCGCAGGAAAGCCAGCCGCTCGTGAGGACTGTTGTCCTGGACGGAGAATATGCGCTGGAAGGAAACCATGACAATGTGAAAGCCGTAGCGGAAGGCGGTCGGACGACAATCAGTGCGACCTGTCTCCACGGGCAGCCCGTTGAATTCGTGCTGACTGCCAAATAGACTATTCAGTATCAGTATTCACAATAATCAAAAATATCAGGACTGATGATCAGATTCAATTATTTTTTGATGACATTGGCAATTTCTCTGTTTTCAGCAGCCGGACTTGCCGCCAAGGATGTCACAGTCAAGGGAAAGGTCTCCGATTCGGCGGGGATTCCGTTGGTTGCCGTGACCGTATATCAGGAAGGCAACACATCGGTCGGTACCATAACCGATGCCGAAGGAAATTATTCTCTTACCGTCCCGGACAATGCCGTCATCGTTTTCTCCTGCCTCGGTTTCGAGGAAGTGCAGGAAAATGTGGGCGGACGCGAGACGATAAACGTGACGCTGAATGAAGAAAGCCTCTCGATCGAGGCTTCGGAAGTGGTCAGCGTAGGATATGGTTCAGTAGCACGGCGAGATCTTACGGGATCTGTCAGCAAGGTTGACATGAGCGACATAATGAAGACTCCTGTCACAAACTTCGACCAGGCCCTGACCGGACGTATAGCGGGAGTGGTAGTCACGACCTCGGACGGTGCGCTCGGTACAGAGGCAAACATTACCATACGAGGAAGCAACTCCTTGACACAGAGCAGCGCTCCTCTTTATATCATCGACGGATTCCCGTCCGAAAGTTCCATGGCGACTGCCCTCAACTCGGCAGACATCGAATCAATCGACATTCTCAAGGACGCTTCCGCAACCGCAATCTATGGAGCGAGGGGAGCGAACGGCGTCATCGTGATCACTACCAAGCAGGGTGTCGAAGGCAAACCTAAGGTCAATTTCTCGGCCCGCTGGACGGGGGCTAAGATAGCCAACAAGATAGACCTTATGGACGCATACGAGTTCGTGGAATTCCAGACCGAACTGATTTCCGGCACGAATCCTTATCTTGAAGGAGGCTATACCGTCGAAGATTACAGGAATGCCCGTACATACGACTGGCAGGACAACATCTACAGGGAAGCTTTCACCCAGGAATACAACATTTCCCTTTCCGGCGGAAGCAAGGAGGCCGGCAACAAGTACAATGTCAGTTTCTCTGCCCTCGACCAGGACGGTATCATCGTGAAATCCAATTTCCAGAGGTATCAGGGAAAAATAAACTTCACGCAGAAGTTCGGAAAGAAGTTCCAGTTCGACATGATTGCCAACTATTCGAGGTCCGTGACCAACGGCGTGACCCCTACGGATGCGCAGCAGTCGTCTTCGGCTTCGGGATGGCTCATCTATTCGGTTTGGGGCTACCGCCCTGTGCAGCCTCTCAATTCGCAGAGCGACTCATTTGAAACGGACATGATAGATTATGGCGTGGACTCTTCCGACGACTACCGCTTCAATCCTGCATTGACGGTAAGGAACGAATACAGGAAGACCATCCAGGACTATTTCACGGCAAACGGTGCCCTGACATACGAGATAATTCCGGACCTCAAATTGAAGGTTACCGGAGTCTATACTCTCCAGAACAGGAGAAGGGAGGAGTTCAACGGTTCCCAGACCTATACGGGATATGAAGGTTCTCCTTCCGGAAAGGGCATCAATGGTGCAATCTATTGGACTAACTGGGTGACATGGCTGAACGAGAACACCCTCACGTGGGTAAAGCACATAAGGCGCAACCACCATCTCAACCTTCTCGCAGGTCTTACCTTCCAGGGGCAGTCCAGTAATTACAAGGGAACGAGCGCAACTCAGATGGCTACCGAATCTCTCGGGCTGAACGGTCTGCATACGGGAAATTACCAGACTGTGGAGCCGTGGCAGTATGACTGGAGGATGATGTCCGGGCTGTTCCGTCTGAACTACAACTACAAGTACAAATATTATCTGACGGCTTCGTTCCGTGCGGACGGTTCCTCCAAGTTCCCTACGCACAACCGTTGGGGATATTTCCCTTCAGTCGGCCTTTCCTGGAACTTCAACAGGGAAGACGCCCTCAAGAACAGTTCCTGGCTCAAGAACGGAAAGTTGAGGGCTTCATGGGGGCTTACCGGAAACAACAGGACCACGACGCCTTTCGACTACTATTATCAGATAAACGTGCTTCCGGGTTCACAGGACAGTTACGACTATGTATTCAACGGTCAGATAGTGTCAGGATATTATCCCAACAACATGTCCAATGACCGTCTGAAATGGGAGACTACGCAACAGTGGAATGTCGGTATCGACCTCTCTTTCTTCGAGGGCGACAGAATCAAGTTCACTGCCGACTGGTACCGCAAGGACACCTATGACCTCCTTCTGCAGGCTACCGTTCCGGCATCTTCAGGCTACACTTCAGCGATGCTGAACATCGGTTCAATGCGCAATTCCGGAGTGGAACTCTCATTGGAGACGGTAAACATCAACCACAGGAATTTCCAGTGGCTCATGAACTTCAACATAGCCTTCAATAAGAACACCGTGACCGGACTGAACCACGGGCAGACTTCGCTCATGTCTTCAGTCTCATGGGACCAGAGGTTCAACAGCCAGTATCCATACATCACGCAGGTGGGCAAGCCTGCCGGAATGATGTACGGCTACATCTACGAGGGCACGTACAAGCCTGACGAATTCATCGGTTCGACCCTCAAGGACGGAGTGCCGTACCTCGCAAGCGAGGGCAAGGATGCCATACGTCCGGGTGACCCGAAATATGCCGACATCAACGGCGACGGCATCGTCAACGACAACGACAGGACCATAATCGGCTGCGGACAGCCGATTCACACGGGAGGTTTCGGCAACACCTTCAATTTCTACGGTGTCGATGTAAGTTTCTTCTTCTCCTGGAGTTACGGAAACGATGTCCTCAATGCCAACCGTCTGATTTTCGAGAACGGAAGCATCACGAACCTCAACCAGCTGGCTTCCTATACTGGACGCTACACCTCCACCAACACTACCAGCGACATTCCGCGGGTAGGAGCGGGCAACAGCATGAATGTCTATTCGTCAAGGGTTGTGGAAGACGGATCTTTCCTGAAATTGAGGAACATATCCGTCGGATACACGATTCCGAGAGCAGCCTTGAGGAGAATCCGCGTGGACAACCTGAGGGTATACGTGTCAGCTGACAACATCCTGACATTCACGAACTATTCCGGACCTGACCCTGAAGTTTCGACAAGGAATTCCGTGCTGACTCCGGGCTTTGACTGGTCAGCCTATCCGAGGAGTTTCGGCCTTACGGCAGGCGTGTCACTTACTTTCTAAATCATGATGAAGATGAAAAGAATATATACAACAATGCTTGCGTTCACAGCGGCGGCTGCAATGCTTCCGTCCTGCAATTTTCTTGATGTGGAGCCGACGGTTCTTACGGAGGAGAGTGCATACAGGACGGAAGGTGACGTGCTCAACGGGCTTGCCGGCGTGTATGGTGCGATGAACAATGAGGCTTTCTACGGGAATTATTATTCCCTGATGTGTTCCAATGTGGACGACCTCTGCTACTTCAATCGCAATAGTTCCAATAATTACGTGGTATGGTATGCACATGATGCCAGTGCCAATGAGATTTACGGGGTATGGACTGAAATCTATGCCGGCATCAAGAATGCCAACAATTTCATGGATGCGATGACGGGCTCTGAATTTGATACGGAGGGCACATACTACAATGAGGCGAGATTCCTGCGTGCCTATTACCATTTCATCCTGGCAGAGGCTTTCGGCGATGTGCCGTTGAGGACAGTGCCTATCAAGGAATATGACCCTGAAGCTCTGATTTGCCCTGCCACCCCGCAGGAAAAGATTCTCGAATGGGTGATACAGGAAATGGAAGCCTGTCTCGAACTTGCTGACACTGAATTCGACAATTTCCCGTCGAGAGTCAACAAGTACACAATGGAAGGAATCCTTGCGAGGGTCTGCCTTTTCATGGCAGGAGAGTCAGTCGAAATGACGGACATAGCCCTCACAAAGCGGGATTATTACAAGAAAGCCATGGATTATTCCTGGGATGTCATCAATTCCGGCTTCTTCGAACTGAATCCCGATTATTCGCAGGTGTTCATCAACTATATAACGGACTCGTATGACATGGAATACCGCGAATCCATGTGGGAGGTTGATTTCCTCGGAGACCGCTCCAGCGCAACCCTGTGGACCAACGGCAGAATTGGAGATCTCATCGGTCTGCAGAGCAACGGTTCTTCCAACTATTTGGAATTCAACTGCAACTACTCCTACGGGCAGTATGACGGTTCTCCGAAACTGTGGTATCTCTACAGCGAAGATGACAGGACTGACGACGAAAAGATAGTTCGCTCCGAGCAGACAGAGGTGGGCGGCAATGCAAATTATGTATTCGATGCCCGTCAGGAATGGAACATGCCTCCGTACAATTACTCCGGCAACAACAGCCATCCTCCATACGGAATTCCTGATTATGAGGGAGAAGGAGCGGATGAACTCAATGTCTGCCGCAAGAGCATCGACCAGGCGCCTTACGCAGTAAGCAGCGTGACTACCACGGAAAATCCGACTTCCGCAGGCGGCATAAGGAATGCCGGAAAATACAGGAGGGAGACTGTATATGAGGGTCACAAGGATGCAAAGATGCTCTATACCAACATCAACTATCCTTTGCTGCGCTATTCGGATGTGCTCCTGATGTATGCCGAGGCATACAATGAATACAACGGGGCACCGACACAGCAGGTTTTCGAGGACACGATACTCAAGATCAGGGACAGGGCTGGGGTCAAGACCCGCGATTTCAGCGAATATTCTTCTCAGGAAGCGTTCCGTCAGCTCGTAAAGAACGAGAGGGGAAGGGAACTCTGCTTCGAATCTCTCCGCAAATACGATCTCATAAGATGGGGCGAATTTGTGGATGCCATGCACGGCTATTCCGACTATGCCGGAGATGCCTGCTGGAGCGGAAATGCAAAGGAATCGTATGCACTCAACATTGCTTCCAACGTTTCACAAAGGCATATTTATCTCCCGATTCCGAACATAGAATTGGGCGTGAACACGGCTTTGACCCAAAATCCGTTATGGTAGTTTTGACAATCATATTGCAATCAAGATGAAAAAGACAATATTATTATCATTGGCATCGCTTCCGCTTTTCTTCTCTGCCTGCGAGCATGAGAGCATAAGCACGGGGCTTGACTTCAACATCACCCTCGACCAGTCGAACACCTATTATGCAGGACAGCCGGTAAGGTTCAACATCGAGGGTGATGTGGACAACATCATATTCTACAGCGGCGAGTTCGGGTCGGAGTATCAGTACAGGGACAGGTATCAGCTTTCCACAGATGATGTGACTTCTGCTAAGTTCTCTTTCAGAATCCAGCATAGATGGGGAAATGATGAACCTGCCGCAGAGATTTACATGTCAAATACTTTTGAGGGACTTTCCGGTAATGACGGCGAGGCAGACAGGGCAACCGTGGCTGCTTTGTATGAGGCAGGAATGCCAGGATGGACAAAAATTCCCTATGATGATCCTGGGGATACACAAAATCAGTATGTTACGATTGACGTAGACTTGAAGGAGGCGAATTTTCTCGACAATTTCAGCCTTGCCTTCCATTGGGATCCCCCTAAGGGTGTGCCGGTTGAAAATGCGGAGACCAAAACTACACGTTTCGATACCTATTGGATTGATAACGGAAATATTACCATAGATTTTGAAGGTGAATTTGAAACAACTTCCATCTCGTTGGCTTCCCTTATTGACGTATCTGTAATGATGTCCGATGAACTCGACCCGTATTACAAGAATGACGGCAACGGCAGCATCAGGTTGAATGATTCTGCGCATGACATAATCTTTGCCGGTGGGCAGCAGTACAATGAGTTTGCTCCCAATGACTCGCATATAAAGCACATGGATTGTGAGGGCTGGGTGTTTACTGCTCCGATATCGCTCAACAAAATCAGCAATGACCAGGCGACCGTAATCAAGAACATCCAGAATGCCCTTCCATATTATGAATATACCTGGACAGAGCCGGGCACGTATGAGGTTGTTTTCGTAGGCTCTACTGCGGATTACCTTAACAGCGGGAGTGAGGTGAGGGCGTTTACTATCAATATTCTTGACACCCCTGTACCCGGTGCATGATAGCAGGCAGAATGCGGCGTTACGTTCGGGACTCGGAAGTACTCACATACTTCAGTATGCTGCGTCTTCCTCGCCCTCCGTGCCTTGCATTCTGCCTACTCTGATGCACCGGCGGACAGGTGAGCAATCGGACAGCCTGCGGCATTCCCTGTGCTTGCGTTCTGACACCCTGGCGGATAGGGCTCTGATGCACAGGCGGACGAGATGACAAATAAAAAACGGCAGCGAGCGCTGCCGTTTTTTTGTTCTCCCTTGTGTAGCCGCTTTGTGAAACGATAACGAGAACTGATTATTAGTCGGCGGCTCCGCCGAAAAGTGACATTCCTCTGCCGTTATTCTACCACACAAAATCAAAGCGGATATCACGAGGGATATTGTGTGCATTGACGTTGGCAATATCTGCCGACAACGCCTCAGGCACATACGCATTCTTTGCCGAATAAGCCTTTGCGAATTCAAAGTCTCCGGTCGCCTGCGTCTTGAGAATCAGTGCAGCCCAACCCTCGATGGCCTTGAGGGCCTGTTCATAGTCGATATGATACTGGCCGTCCTTGTTGCGCACGAAGGCCCCGTTCTCCTTCAGGAAGTTGTAGCACATCATGTTTGCCTTTCCATGCGACGAAGCCGAGCCGAAACGCACTGAACGTACCAGACCGGCTATGTAGGTCGTGATTGCGTCCTCCTTGCTGATGAGAGGTATCTCATTCATCTCTATTAGTTTGCATACCATGAACAGACCGAGGATATCGGCTTTTGCCTCTTCCCATGTGGTTTTTTCCGTTCCCATGGCATTATCCACGCTGCCCTTGCCGTTGATTGTCTCCTTTACGCCGAGCCCGTGTGCCACTTCATGGAAGGTCACATTCCAGAAGAAGGCTTCCGAACGCAAATGTTTCTGCTGTTCCGGTTCGATGAGAAGCCGGCCTATCGGAAGAAGGATTTTCCCGAATTTGGCAGTCATGCTGTTATGCAATTGGAGCCTGCGTGCACCTTTGACCGCCTGCACCCTGTCGTCATTAGGAAGATTGATTGCAATCGTCTTGCTTCCGCAGTTGCAGTCTCCGGCATAGTATATTGCGTCATATACATTGAGGTCGGATGATGTGCCGGGCACGAAAGTCTTGTACTGCGGGTCGCACGGCAGCATCTTCTGCAGGTCGGGGAGCATCGACACGAATTTTGCGAGTTCTTCGCTCCGTTTCTCGTCTTTCAGCAGGATGAAGCATTCGTATGAGGTTTTCAGCTCGTTGAGTTTGTCATCATAGTTCTCGACAGGTCCGATGACTATGTCTATCTTGCTGTCTTTCATGTCCATCCATGCGAGGTCGCTTTCATAGTAGTCGTCCGTCCTGAAAGCCTCGACCCTCTTGAGGAGATAGTTCTTCAGACCTGGATTTTCCGTGATTGCGGCCGCCTCCTCGAGATAACGGCAAATCTGTCCGATTTCATCCTTGTACTCGTCCCTGTACCAGACGCATTTGAGGCTTCCGTCCTCATTCCGGCGGATTACAGTGTACGGGCTGTTCTTGTCAGGGTCTTCGAATGCCTCCCATTCTTCCTTAGTGATGTCGGCAGGGTAGTAATTCGCCCCGAGAGGCTTCTCTCCGAAACCTTTGACAAAAGCGGAATTGTCGTCAAGCCTGTCCCAAGGTCCGTAGTTGATCATGGCGTAGTCCCTTGCGGCAGGGTCGGAAAGTGAGGTCATGAGGCTCTTGTCCCCGAAGGTCTGTTTCCAGAAAATGCCGTCAGCAATCTTGCCGGCTTCGCGGAAAAGGTTGAGCACCTGCTTGTCCTTGTCGGAGAGCCCTTCCATAAGGGGCGATTTTACCTCCACGACGGCGTATTCGTCGACTTTCTTCTGTATGTCCATTTCATTTTGCTGCGAGCATGCAACAAAAACGGCAGAGCCAAAGGCTGCTGCCATAATAATTTTCTTCATGGTAAGACAAAATGATTTCCGGGTCAGTTTGCTCCAGTTCAGAAAGAGAGGGCGATGGCGATGAAGTCGTCAGCCTTCAATGCTGCACCTCCGATAAGGCCTCCGTCTATGTCCGGGCATGCGAAGAGTTCCTTTGCATTGGACGGTTTGCAGCTTCCGCCGTAGAGAATGGTGATTTCCTCTGCGAGTGCGCCGAATTTTTCTGCAAGCACCTTGCGGATGCAGGCGTGGATTTCCTGTGCCTGTTCTGCAGTTGCGGTCTTGCCTGTGCCGATTGCCCAAACCGGTTCGTATGCCACGATGACTTTTGCCATTTCTTCTGCAGAAAGGGTGTACAGGACATTCTTTATCTGTGCAGAAACTACTTCAAAATGACGGCCTGCTTCACGCTCGTCGAGGTTTTCTCCTACGCAGAAGATCGGGGAAAGCCCTTTGGCGATGGCGAGTTTTACTTTTTCCACGAGAGTGGCGTCAGTCTCGCCGTAGTACTGTCTTCTTTCGGAGTGGCCGAGGATGGTGTATTCGCAGCCGGCTGAAACAAGCATGTCGGCCGAAACTTCTCCGGTGTATGCGCCTTTCTCCTTGTCTGCGCAGTTCTGTGCGGAAAGACCTACAGAGGAGCCTTTCAGAACTTCAGCGACAGGTACAAGATGGGTAAAAGGAGGGGCTACAATCAGTTTTACTGAAGCCGGAACTTCCGATGATCTTGCAACGGTGGCCTTTGCCAGTTCGATACCTTCGGCAACGGTGGTGTTCATCTTCCAGTTGCCTGCAACAATGTTTTTTCTCATGATATATGGTTGTGTTAAAATTATCCGGCTGCGAATTTAGCAATTATTTCCGTAATAAGGGGAACGTCAAGGCCTAATTTTCAATGCAGGATTTGTACTACGGCGCCGATGCGGTTTTTGTTGTTCCAAAGCCATATTTTTCCGCTGTCGTCCATTTTGGTGACTTCGAATGTGATGCCTTCTTTCCGTTTTGTGTCGCTGTCGGTGGTGTATATTATGTCAGCCTTGACGGACGAATTGGATGAAGGCGAGTCATAGCAGGTGATTATGAAGTAGTTTGCCATTGTGTCGTCGGTTATTCTGAACTCGTTGCGGCTTTCGTTATAGCACAGCTGGTGTGTCAGAGGAGCGTATTTGAGTATGCTGTAATAGCCTACCGTAAGCCCGAGGTCCTCTGTTTCCATGAATTCTTCCTTGAGTTGCCCGCCCGGGTTGCAGCCTGCGGACAAGACTGCCACTGCAAGGGCTGTCAGGATATGTTTCAATGATGACATTTTCATTTCAGTTCGATTTCTTTTGATACGATGTCCTTGCTTCCGTCAGAATAGATGATTTCTGCGGTCATTGTGCCTGAACGTTCAGGGGTAAAATAGCCGTTCAGGCCGGTGCTGATTTCCTCTCCGTCGTATTTCCATACTATGCCTTCGGCATCCATGGCATTGAACAGCCTCAGAGGGAAGCCTGTGCCTGCGGGGAATGTGCCGTCGCTGTTCTTTTCCACGTATTTGAGGTAGATGAACGGATAGTTCATTTTCCTGGCCGTACTGGTCGTGAATTTTATTTCTGTCTTCTTTCCGTCGATTTCCCCTTCCTTGAAATATATTTCGGCCGTGTAGGCAGTGGATGGTGACAGTTCTTCGAATGTCACGCAATATTTCCCCGTCTCGTATGGCTGGACTTCTGCCGACTGCACTTCTGTCCCGTTCCGTTGCAGAGTGGCGTATGAAATTTCGTCAGCATCCGTGAGTATGGCCGACCAGGATATTATGGCTGCGTCCTGGTATATTTCCTGACTGTCTACGGTCGCTGTCGGAGGCACTCCTGTCACTGCCGATATGGTAAATGTGATGTTGTCGCCGTTTTTTGTTATGCCGGTAATCGCCATGCCCGAGTTCTCTCCGCTCCAGAACGTGAAGGCAGGGTCGGATGCCGGGGTGAAGCTGTTGTAGTCCCCGTTCGGCCAGAATACCTGTGACACGTCAACTGCATTCGGGCGGGCAGCCACAATGTAGCCGCACTGGTGGGACGGACGGCAGTTGATTTCGTTGTATGTCCATCTTTCTGCTGCCTTGAAGGTTTTTCCGTAGGTTTCGGACCAGCCGGCAGAGTTCTGCGATTTGTCGATATGGTAGATGAGGAGTCCGCTGCCGCCGATGTGCGCATCCCAGCCTTCGTTGCTGCGGCATTCGAGCAGGAAGTATTCGTCCTCCGTGTCGCTGTCAATGCGGTAGCATTTCCCTGACTCATGGATCGGTTCAAGGGTGTAGGTGCCTTCCTCTGTGATTGTTTCAATGTCGGCGATGCCGGTTGTCTCCCTGTCAACGGCATTGTAGTTCGGCGGTGTATTGCCGTTGTCGTTGTAATTGCCTCCGTCCATGAGGGCAGTGCTGGTCCACATTCCTTTTGCTTCGCCCCCGCTTCCTTCGTAGTCGGTGTCATAATAGTCCATCAGTCCGAGGGTGTGGCTGAACTCGTGGCAGAACGTGCCTATTCCTGCCATGTCGTAGGTACGGTAGTCCGGCTGGAGCGACAATTCCGACGAACAGGCGTATCTGTTGATGACTTTTCCGTCGAGCGTCACCCTGAGGCCTGCGCCGTCCCTGACGTACCATGCGTGCGACCATATCCTGTTCGCTCCGGCGCCTTCAGCCTCGTCGCCTCCGGCAAAGAACACGAACACGTTGTCCACTTCGCCGTCCCCGTCGTCGTCATACAGTGAGAAATCTATCTCTGCGTCTGCGAGTTCGCAGGCTTCCTTGACCATTTCAGCCGGACGGGAATCCTGGTCGTCAGAATCGTTCGCCCCATAGTATGAGTATGTGTGCGTCAGGGTCACTATTTCGCTGACGTCGAACGAAAATTCATAGATCCCGTTGAACTGGTCGTTGAAATAGTCTGAAGCGGAACCGCTTGCCCCGTTGTAGGAGTAGCCTTCCTGTGTGAGCATGTTCACGAAGTCATTTCTGGTGAAGGTGAAGGCCTCGTCGCTGAATTCTGCCAGAATGACGATGCCGTGTTTCCTTTCAGTCGCCCCGGATGTTTTTGTCCCCGGAAGTCTGCGTGCAGAGAGCCTGCGCATGAGATTGGGCCTTGCCGCTTCAATTTCATCCGTGGTCCGCCTGCGTTCTCCTGCCTTTTGCCTCAGGAGTTCGTATGGAATGCTCATGCTCCGGGCAAGCACGTCAGCAGGAGCGGATGAGTCGCCGACTTTCCACTCCGTGGCAATGTGGTTGCCTTCGGAGTCATAATATGAATAATAATAGTATCCGTCTTCTGCCTGCCTTATGGAGTTTCCTCCGGCCGTCGTGAGGATTCTCATGTATTCGTCGCCTTTCAGGTTCGCCATGAATGACGTGCCGTCAGGCTGCTGCAAAGCAAAGTTGCCTTTGCGTGCAGGTATTGAATGCGCCGTTTCCGGTGTCATGAAGAGGATTGCGGCGGCCGCTGCAGCCATGCATAAATTCTTCAGCATATATTTCATCGGCATCTTTTGTTCTCAAATAAGAATATTTATACCTTTGTAAGGTATTTGCACATTTTGCATATTTAGTGATTTTTTATGAGACGACCAATTATTCTTACCGTTTTTTTCTTTGCGGTGATGTATGGCACTGCATTTTCTCAAGATTTCCCCGGAGATTCCATGTCTGATGCCGTTTGTGCACAGGAAAGTCCTGTTGTACGCATGATTAACAATTATGGCGACTTTGACCGTTGGACGGTGCGGAAAGTAAAGGAGTCCAATGTGATAGGCGGTAAGGAAAAATTGCTTTATGAATTTTACGGAAACATGGATACCGTCATCTGTGACAAGGAGCCTTTCGTGGCGCCCGAAGGCTATCTGTGGAGAACGAACAATGTGCTTGCGATAGTCATGGGTGTCACGAAGACAAGCACGACCGTATTTCCCGAACCTCGCTCCGGAGGATATTGCGCAAGAATCGAGACACACATAGAAAATGTCCGTGCCCTCGGCATAGTCAACATGGAGGTAACCTGCCAGGGTGCCTTGCTCGTCGGCTCTCTCACCGAACCGATAAAGGACACTAAAAATCCGATGGAAAAGGTATTGTACGGAGTGCCTTATGACGGCAGGCTGAAGCATTTGACCTTTGACTACAAGGCCGACGTGGGCCATGAGACAATAAGAGGGACAGGCTTTTCTGCAATGAAGAACATGGGATATCCTGATTATCCCCAGGCAATTGTCGTGCTTCAGAAAAGATGGGAGGAGCCGGACGGTTCAGTCAAGGCCCTGCGTGTAGGTACTGCCATGCACATGTTCAAGGAGAACAAGGACGAATGGGTCAACGGTTTCCGGCTCGACGTCCATTATGGCGACATTACCGGAGAAGAATTCTATGAGGAATATATGGGCCTGAACAATGATCCGGAAAGGGCTTATCATTGTATCAACAGCAAAGGAAAGAATGTCATCGTCGAGGAGGTAGGATGGGCTTCTCCGGATGAAAACCCCAATTATCTGATAGTTACTTTCCTTTCCAGCGGAGGCAAGGCGTTTTTCGGAGGGGTGGGGAATACTCTGTGGGTGGATAATGTTCGCCTGACCGAAGAATGAAAACGGCTGATAGGGACATAATAAAGGCGCCGGAAACTGCTACGTAAACCGACGCCTAAACGTGTACTAAAACCTAAACCTTGCTCCAAAGATGCAAGGTGATTCGGGAATGTTGCATCAGAAATGAAAAATTTTTGAAAAAATTGGCAGATCTCCCGGCAGGCTCGAAATGACGGGGAGCAGATACCTCTGCGCTGCTCGGAATGACAGGCAGGTCTCTCCACTTCGGTCGGGACGGCGGGGAGAGGTCGGGACAATGAAAAAACCGCCCCGGAACTGTTCCGAAGCGGTTTCCTTGTGATTGAAAGACAATTATTTGGAACTCTCAACAGAGACTTTCCTGAAGTCTTTCATCATTTTCATGATGTTCAAAGCTGCTTTACGGGCACGTGCTCCGGCTGCTTTGTTTCCTTTCTCAACCTGAGCATCGGCATTCGCTGCGAAAACCTCGTACTCTGCTTTGATCTGATCTACAAGCTCTTTCATTTCAGTGTAAAAATTAATATCCGTTAAACATTAGGCATCAAAACTTTGTGCAAGGTAGGCATTTTATTCGTAAATAACAAGCGGTAAATGGTAAAAATGATAAAAATGCCGAGATTTTTCCTATATTCGCGTCATGAAAATATCAGACAAATACAAGGTCCGCGAAATGGCCGGACAACATGTAGTCATAATCCAGGGCAGGCACGGCGAGGATATGACCAGAATCATATCCCTCAATGACACCTCCCTTTTCCTGTGGAACAAATTTATCGGGACGGATTTTTCGGCGGAGGACGCTGCCGAGGCTCTTGCCGGAGAGTACGGAATAGATGCCGGTACTGCGGAGCGGGATGCCGCTGCATGGTGCGGCAAACTTGCCGAATGCGGTCTGCTGTCGGAAAATAAATGATATTCAGGGATATATACGGCATACTGCCTGCGGATTTCAGAAAACGGGGCATCCTTGTTGCCTTGTCGATATTCTTAAGGGCCATTCTTGATTTTGCCGGAATAGCCGTCCTTATTCCTGTCCTTGCAGGGTTGCTTGAGGAAGGCAATACCCCGATGTCTGTGCTTCCCGTCGCTTTCGGAGCCTTGGGCTTCATCATAATCAAGAGCATTCTTGTGGCTCTTCTGGCGAAGTACCGCAGCCGGTACGTCTTTTCCCTTTACTCTGTCTTGTCGGAAAAAGTGCTCAGGACTTATTTGGGCAAGGGACTTTTGTTCATCCGACAGTCGGACAGCGTGGAACTTGCCAACAGGACAAATGCAGTCACGATGGTGTTCATATCCGGAGTGATCATGTCCATCCTGAATGTGCTGTCGTCCGCAGTGCTCCTTGTCATAATCCTGACCGCCCTTTTCATATACGATCCTGCGGCAACGCTTACCATAATGGTTGTCATAGTGCCTCTGATGTTCG
>CALVDU010000116.1 GCA_944326375.1 uncultured Bacteroidales bacterium
TGGGGACAGAAATGGATGGCCAACAAGGATGCAATCAAGGTTGACGACGTGGAGACTTTCGTCAAGAACCAGTACGAGTTCTCCCTGATCAGAGGCGATTACAACGACTCATACGTCCCTGCATTCGGAGTCTTCGACGACATCGGGCTCTACAGCGGCATCGAGGGCAACGACTGGATAGACCAGGTTTTCGGCAACACGGGCAGGGTGTTCAGCCATAATGTCTCCGTGTCCGGAAGTTCCGACAAGGTAAGATGGACCGCCAGTTATTCCCACCTCGGGGACAACGCAATCATGACCGGTTCTACATACCGTCGTGACAACCTCAACTTCAAGACTTCCTACAAGCCTATCAAGCAGCTGACCTTCGACATCAACGCCCGCTACTCCGGCACGCAGGTCAGGGGTTCCGGAGCGAACTCGATCAACGACAGCGGCTCCACCTCCGGCAACGGAAGGCTCAAACATGCCGTGCAATATACCCCGATCCCTCTTGCAGGCACAGTAGAAGGCTCTGACCTCGAAGAGGACTATGGCGACACGGCTCCGCCTCTCACATCTGTTGCGGACAACGACAACCGGCGCAACCGCCGCAACTGGACAATCAACGGGGCAGTCACATGGCACATAATCGACAACCTCAATCTCAAGGTCGAGGGCGGATATGACGACTACACGCAGGAAAACGACCGTTACTACGGACTCACGACTTACTATGTCGATCAGACGGCACAGCCCGAGTACCGCAACCACCCTGCTTCCCACCGTACCGAAAATTTTAGGCGCAAAATCCGCAATACCAACACCCTCAGTTACAATTTCGAGGAAGTGTTCAAGGACAGCCGCCACAAACTCGACCTTCTCGCAGGTACGGAGTACATCCTCACCAAATCGAACGAACTCACGGCAATAGTTGAAGGTTTCCCGGATTTCTTCGATGCTGAAATGGCATGGAACTTCATGTCTTCCGGCTCTGCCATATCCACGAGGAACTATTACGACCCTAATGACAAGCTCCTTTCATTCTTCGGCCGCGCCAACTATTCTTTCGACGACAGATATTCGATATCGGCCACGGTGCGTGCCGACGGTTCTTCAAAGTTCATGAAAGGCAACCAGTGGGGCGTATTCCCGTCTGCCGCCGCATCATGGACCATTTCCAATGAACCGTGGATGGCAGGCGCAAAGAGTTGGCTTGACAACCTGAAGATCCGCTACAGTTACGGTACAGCCGGAAACAACAACATACCGGCAGGAATGACCATGCTGAACTTTACCGCATACAGCGGAAACGGAGTCTATATCCCTATGAGCGATGTCTATTGGTCAACCGTTACCGACGGCGGCGACATCATGATGGCCAACCAGGATCTTTCATGGGAGACGACCATGTCGCACAACATCGGTATCGACTTCTCCTTCTTCAAGAGCAGGCTCAACGGTTCCGTGGAACTCTACCACAATACCACCAAGGACCTTCTCATCAAGTTCCCTGTAGCCGGTTCGGGATATGAGTTCCAATACCGCAACCTCGGTTCCACCCTCAACAAGGGCATAGAGGTAACCATAAATGCCGCCCTCGTGGCAAGGGAGAATTTCGGACTTTCCCTCGCAGCCAACCTGAGCCTCAACCGCAACGAGGTCCTCAGCCTCGGCGGCCTCGACAGGATTGAATCATCAACGAAGTGGCCATCGACCGAAATCGGTCCCGACTATATCGTTACCGTAGGAGAGCCTCTCGGCAATATCTATGGTTTCGAGTCAGACGGATTCTACAAGGTCGATGACTTCGACTATGATGCCGCAACAGGCGCATGGACTCTCAAGGAAGGCATCGCTGACGCATCTGCAATAATTGGAGCGAACTATCTGCGTCCGGGAGCGATGAAGCTCAAGGACCAGAACGGAGACGGTGACATCACTTCCTCCGACAAGAAGATAATCGGCAATGCCCTTCCTTTCGGCACAGGCGGTTTCTCCCTCTCCGGCTACCTCTACGGAATCGACTTCTCCGCAAACTTCAACTATGTCTTCGGCAACGACATCTACAATGCCAACAAGATAGAGTTCACCTCATCGAGAAAGTATGAAAGGCGCAATCTGATGACCACGAAAGAAAAACGCTGGACCAACGTCAACTGGGAGACAGGTCAGCTCATGGGCCCTGAAGAACTTGAGGCTGCCAATGCTGATGCGGAATTGTGGTCTCCGGCTGTGGGCAATGCAGTCCTGAGCGACTGGGCAGTGGAAGACGGCTCTTTCCTGAGGCTTTCTTCGGCGACAATCGGCTACACCCTTCCGTCGCACCTCACCATGAAGGCGAAGATTTCCCGCCTGCGCTTCTATGTTACGGGCACGAACCTCTTCTGCCTTACCAGGTACTCGGGTTATGATCCGGAGGTCGACACCCGCAGGAACACTCCTCTTACTCCTGGAGTGGACTATTCAGCCTACCCTAAGAGCATAGGTTTCGTGGTCGGTGCAAACATTACTTTCTAATCCTCAATAACACAGACAATTTGTTATGAAACTGACAAGAACAATATTCATCCTCGGTGCGGGACTCATGGCTGCCGCCGCAGTGGCATCATGCGACCTTACCACGGAGTCGCCGTCAAATTTTGACGAGAGGGGAGTATTCTCCGACCCGACGCTGACTGAATTCCAGCTGTACTCCGTCTATAATGTCTTTGGCGGCCAGAATGCTCACAGGGGACGTTACCTTCCGTGGTACGGCTACAATACCGACATCGAGTGGTTCGTATCGAGCACAAGGGATGACAAGTCCCAAATTGTCATGTATGACATCACGACGAACAATGGACAATTGAATCTCGACAACGGGCCGTACAATGAACTCTTCAGCGGCATCGAGCGCGTCAACATTACCATCAGGGGAATCCGTGAGTACGGCGACCCTGAATCCCGTCCGGAAATGGCGGCTCTCCTCGGTGAGGCCCTGACCCTCAGGGCTGTCCTCTACACGGAACTCCTCAAGGCATTCGGCGAAGTTCCGGCCCGTTTCGAGCCTGTATCGGTTGAGACGATTTACCTTCCGAAGTCCGACAGGGATGTCATCTACAAGCAGTTGCTGAAAGACCTCGAAGAAGCGTTCAACTATATGGCATGGCCGGGCGAAAGCACTGCAACCATGACTACCGCCCGTGCAAGCCTCGCCCTTGCCAAGGGTCTGTATGCCCGCCTTGCCCTCATGGCTTCCGGATATGCGCAGAGACCTGACAAGGGGATGGTCAATACGGGAAACCTCGGTGAGGTAAGGCCCACTGATGATCCCGAACTCCAGAAGTCCGTCCTCTATCCGAAGGCTCTTGCAGCCCTGAAGGACGTCATCGACAACGCACATCTGGAACTGATGGACTACGAGGAACTCTGGCGCGGTGTCAACAACATGGATCTTACGGCCGGAAAGGAAATCATCTGGGTAATCCCGTTCTCCGACGGACGCGGCAGATGGAACTATACCTTTGCAGTACGTCACAACGGCTACACCACATGGTCTCCGTCCTCAAGCAACAGGGGAGGTCAGGCCGGTCCTGTACCTTATCTCTACTACCAGTACGGGGAGCATGACGTGCGCCGTGACATCAGTTGCGTGAACTATGAGTGGAACACCGATTCCAAGCCTTATCCTGCCGGCATAGCTAACTGGTACTTCGGAAAATACCGTTTCGAATGGATGCAGACCTATCCGTACGGCGGCGGCAATGACGACGGCGTGAAACCGGTATGGATGCGCTATTCCGACATTCTTCTCATGGCTGCCGAAATCGCAAACGAACTTGGCGATGCCGATTCGGACAACGGAAAGGACTATCTTCTTGAGGTGCGCCGCCGTGCCTACAAAGGCAACGAATCCGAAGCGGAAGAGTATGTGGCGGGCCTTAGCGGCAAAGAGGAGATTTTCAATGCAATCGTAGACGAACGTGCTCTTGAATTCGTGGGAGAATTCCTCCGCAAGGCCGACCTCATCCGCTGGGGTATGCTCAAAGAAAAGATAGATGAGGCCGTGACCGAACTTCAGGACTTCCGAGCCGGAAGTGCTGAAAGTCATAAGGGCATCAACTATTCGACCCTCGGGACTTATTGCTGGTACAGGCACGGTACAGATGCCAACGGCATCCCTACAATCGAGATCTACGGAATCCATCCGGGAGAGAACCAGGCAGATGCCACTACTCCTCCGCCTACGGGAACAGACTGGATGCCTTATACCAGTTCGAGCGGCTCCGTATCGAGATACTTTGTCACGACTTCAGTAGCCGGCGAAGACCCGCAGTCCGCAGCCTTCTGGGTCGGGGAAACTGGAAAGAAAATCGACAAGGCTACGGCAGCAGGCGGATTCTATCTCAACAATCCTGACGAATACCAGTGGTGGCCTATTTTCGATATAACCGTAATGAACAGCCAGGGCACCCTGAAGAACGATTACCATTATGCCGAATGATCGGGAAATACCAAATTAACAACAGAATAACATGAAAAAAATATTCTCCATATTTATGGCGCTGTCAGTGCTCGCCGGCTTTTCTGCAGGAGTGACATCCTGTGTGGAGCAGCCTGCGGAACTGATGGAGACCCTTGACCTCGGTGCATGTCTGACTCCGACCAGCACGTCGGCAAACATCAGCCTGGAGACAGGGCGAGACGTTACCTTCACATGGTCCAACTCCAAGGGGGCGACACACTATGTGCTGGAGATTTTCGAAGGGGCAAATGCTGACGCACTTCCGGAAGATGTCTTTGCCGGGACTCCTGCAATTACGCAGGAGATCGCTTCGGCTGAAGGCTCCTCCTCATCCCATACCGAGAGGCTGACGGAGGGAAAGTATTACTTTGCACGTGTCAAGGCACAGCAGCTCGATGAAAACGGGAATCCTCTTTGCGAAGATTCCCATTGGGCAACCTTCCCTTATCCTATCGAGCCATACCTCGTGATGGACAATGTGCCTTCGTTTACAGTGACGGCGAGGACAGCCAATTCGATTACCGTGGCATGGGAAATCGCCGAGGGCGATACCGACGGAGTGAACCAGATCCGCCTTACTCCTGATCCGGACAATCCTCAGGCAGCATACAAGGCCATCCCTGTGACTGCTTCCGACAGATCGCTGACCATTGAAAACCTTCCGGCTTCGACCAAGTTTACCGTTGCAGCGCACTACAATTCCGCAAACAGGGGTTCCGTATATCCGTGGACAAAACCGAGTGTTGACGGTGCTACTGAAGTCAACACGAATGAAGGATTCCAGCAGGCTCTGAAAGACGGTGCTGCAAATATTCTCGTCAAATATTCCGAGACTCCGTACACCATAGCGGACGCAACAGATGTAGATGTGACGATTGGCGTACCGGAGGGTGGTTCCATGTCGATTTACGGCGACGGAACGGCAGCCGGGGAGATGCCTGCCATAATCGGCGGATTTACCCTTCCGAACGGCATGACTTCCTTCCATCTTGAAGGCTTGAGCCTTGACGGGAACGGATATGGCTATAGCCATGCCATAATCCTTGCGAAGGACTTTGCTACCGCTACGGTTTCTTCCATTTCCATGCTGAACTGCAACGTTACAGGCTTCAAGGCAGGATTTTTCTATGACAACGAGACTACCGGCGGAGCAAGTGTTACCATAAATGACATTTCTTTCAACAACATTTATGTGAATGATATACAGGGAAGCGGAGGAAACGGATTCGATGTGAGGGTTCTTTCAGGGCTCGGCAACATCTCCATTACAGAAAGCACCTTCAGCAACGGTTTCCGTACCTTCTTCCGTATAGATTCCGCTCCGACAGCCAAGATTACCTTCAACAACAATACTTTGAACAATCTTGCATCCGGCGATTCGGGCAGCAACAACAAGGGCTTGTTCTATATAGGAAGCAAGGCCGCAGATGCTACTCCTATAGTCACTGAATTCATAATGAGGAACAACCTTTTCCTCAATATGGATGAATACGATGACTATACAATATTCTTTACGGATGAGAACAGCCTTCCGACAGATATTGCGAACAACTGGTTCTACAATTACGGCGCGGGCTTCTTCGGAGAAAGCAAGTTGTCCGAGGCGGCAAGTATTGCCGGAGGCGGTGGTATCATTTCGGATGACCCTTGCGTGGACAGTGAACGCGGTACATTCAATGTTACCAATGCTACCCTCATTAATGCAAATGTAGGTGACCCTCGCTGGTTCGCTGACTATGTCCCTGCTCCGACACCTGACCTTGAGCCGGTAGAATACGGTTATTCATGGACGCTGAACGACACCTATACATTCTATGATGTCGTTGACCAGAGCACGGTACGCGGCAACCTCAAGTTCATCATTACCTCGACCCCTGTCAACATCCTCGACGAGGGTATGGAGTTCAGCGGCGAGGCTACATTGGCTGCCTACGGCGGAGTGCCTGCTGACGGCGCAATCGCATTCCTCGTGAACGGTCCTGGTTCGATCTATGCCTCTGCACTTGCTTCTGCATCAGGATCGACGAATGACCATATTACCGTGGCGGTAGGCGATGCAGAAGGCAATACGGCAGAAGTGGTCGGCTCGATCCATGTCGGGGCTGAAAACGAGAAGATTGTCTTCGACCAGCTTGAACAGGGTACAGAATACCTTATATATCTCTACGCATGCGGACCTGTAGTCCTCTCGACCCTCGAATGGTCGGATGACATCAATACCGGAAGTACGGCTGTTGCGGATCCTGTCGTCACTCCGACTGCGGGTGAAGGTACTCTGTCGCTCTCATGGGATGCAGTGGAGAATGCTTCCGGCTATGTCATCAGTTTCGGGACAAAAGAGCCTGACGCTGAATATGGCGAGGATGAATACACCATCGAAACGTCTTCGACTTCATACAAATGGACAGACTTCCCGAGCGGAACATACACTGTCAATGTGCAGGCTATAGCCACCGACCCTACGAAGAATGAAAATTCCCAGATTGTCGGCAAAACCGTTACCGTGACTGCTCCGGCAGCCCTGCCTCAGCTCACTTCCGCCACCCTTACCCAGGAAGACATGGAATTCCTTCTTACCTTGACCGAAGGCAAGGAAATCAACGGGAATGCGGAAACCGGCATAGCCAGCTCGATTTATTACAAGGGCTTCCTCTTTACCGGCAGAAGCGGAAAGGTGTCGAAGTTCAACAGTTCAGAAAACTATGGTGCGTTCTTCAATACCGGCGGTCCGTCTGACTTTACTTCCGACAATGCCGGACGTACAATCCGTTTTGCGGCAGCAGGTCCTGGAAAACTGACCTATGTCGTATGTTCGAACGGCAGCAACGAGAGAACTGCAGGAGTGTCAGTCAACTATACCGATGATGCGGCAATTGCGACAACGCAACCTCAGCCGACGTCAATGCCTGCAAACTGGGATGCCTGGACTCTTGAAAAAGACCTTTCAACCGTCGTAGCAGGCGATGTCATAGACCTGTATTCCACATTGAGCGTCAATTACATCAGCGTGACATGGATTCCAGCAGGCGGGATAGAATCAGATCCGGAAGCCATCGAGGTTCAGACGGACATCGTGAATTATTGGATTACCAATTATCCTGAGCCTGCGGCAACAATGGATATTGCGAGCGAAGTCCCTCAGACTATCGAAAAGGTGACGTACTGCGGCAAGAGCGGAAAGCCTATGCAGTGGGACGGCGACAGGATCAAGTTCCAGGGTGCGTCGGACTATGATAAAAAGACAGTGGAAGCAGGCGGGGAAGTGATACCAGAAGGCGGTTACATCTCGTTCAAGGTCACGAAACCGGGTACCATCAAGCATTACATCCGTTCGG
>CALVDU010000117.1 GCA_944326375.1 uncultured Bacteroidales bacterium
CGGACAGTCCGTCCCTGCCCTCGACAGAAGTATCCATTATGCGTCCGTTCCACTCCGAACCGTTCACCACTATCGTCTGCTGCAGGCGCGGATCCCTGTTTACGTATGGATTTTCTCCCGGAGCCACGAGAGACCAGTCGAACGGAGTCCCGTCAGCGAACTCGTATTCATCCACAAGGTTTGCGGACGGGCACGTGCCCGACGAACCGCCGTTCGTGGTTATAGGGTAGTTGGCCGTTTCAGGAGCGTTGTTGTCGCCTGTCATATACGGGAGGATGCACTCGGAATTCTGATGTCCGGCAAGTCCGAGGAACATGCTGCGGTAATCCTCGGCAAGAGAATACCTGTTCAGGTCTATTACCGCCTTGGCTGCGTCGGCGGCATCCGCCCATTTCTGAATGTCATTGGAAAGATTGTAGGCAGGGCTTGCGGCATAGAGCAATGCACGGGACTTGATGGCAAGTGCCGAACCGGTTTCGAGTCGTCCGAACTGTGCCTGGTCATAGTCCTTCCATGACGGTCTCAGGTCCGGAAGAGCCGCATCTATCCTCCTTACTATTTCATCCACGACATCGTCGTACGAATTTCTCAGCATCAGCGGCTCATCCTCCATACTGAGAATCCGGTTCACGACAGGAACGCCTCCGTAACGTTTGAGAAGTTCGAAATAGATATAGGCTATCATCACATTGTTTTCCGCCCTGAGATTCTTCAGGTCGGCACACCACTGCTCGTATGTCTGTTTCAATGCGGTAGTGGAGGTATCCCGGAGAATTATCTCCTCGTAATTCTCGCTGTCGGCAAGGAATTGCTGCGCCCTGCGGATGCCGCGGTAAGCATTTTCCCAGATGTCGTCAGGATTGCTTATGCTGTTGAAAGAACCGAGTTGGAACGATTCTATCGTAGACCCGGCCAGGGCATGGTCTGCCTCGTCCGTAGCTGCTGCGAGCATCGCACCGTCTATTCTGCCGTATCCTTCCGGAAGATAATCATACACGTGCATCCCCTGTTCGTACAGATTGGCGTAATTGTTGGCGACGAGGTCTTCCGTAGTCTCGGTATCGACCTTCGTCTCCGGAATGAATCCGTCACAGGATGCAAGAAACGCTGCGGCGCAGAGTATCGAAATATATTTGTACATTTTCATGATTCTTAGAAATTAAGATCGAGACCGATTTTGTATGTTCTCATCAACGGATAGCTTGTGGTAAATTCCGCATCGCCGTACACCCCGTCGAAAACGAACGGATTCACTACGGAGAAATATATCCTCAACTTGTCGATATGAATCTTCGAGGACCATTTTTCAGGAATGGTATATCCCAAAGCCATATTGTTGATTCTGAAGAAACTTCCGTCCTTGATCCAGAATGTGGAAGCTGCGGTGTTATGAGTATTGGAACCCAAGGTCAGACGAGGGAAAGTCGCTGTCTCCCTCGTATCGATACCCTGCTCAGGCCAGTATGCCCATCTTCCTTCCGCAAGGGATGACACATTGAAGCGGCCGTTGCTGAAAGCCCTTGTCTGGGCATTGTAGGTGTTGATCTGACGACGTGTCATTCCGTATCCGCTTATGGCGAAATCAAAGCCTTTCCAGCCGAGATTTATATTGATGCCGCCATAGAGTTCCGGGATTTCCGAGAAGAAGTCACCCGCATATGTCATATCATTTTCATCAATCTTTCCGTCTCCGCTGAGGTCCTTGTACCTGATGTCTCCAGGATGGACTTCACCGAGGAGGGAAGGCAGGGCTGCGACTTCCTCTTCGCTGTTGTAGAACCCGTCGAATACATAGCGTTTTTCTACCCCTATAGCACGGCCTGTCTGCAACTGGTACATATAGTTGGCCGGCTCTTCATTCATGTTCACGATGCTGTTCTGTGCGAATGAAATGACCGGAGTGACGGTGTACCAGAAATCGCCTATATGGTCTGACCATGTTATGCTGCCCTCGATACCGTAGTTGCGTACCTTGCCGTCATTGATGTTCTTGTCGGACAGAATGCCGTAATAATCAGGAAGATTGGTCGAGACGAGAATCTTGGTCCTGTTGTCATAGAAAGCATCCACGGTAAAACTGAGCCTGTTCCCGAGGAAACTTGCGTCGATACCGACATTCGTCCGGTGGAGGACTTCCCACTGCGCATCCGGATTGGCCATATAGTATTCATACATGCCTTTTTTGCCGGATGTTCCCGTCCAGTCGAATTTAGGGCCGACCGAAGATGAAGCATAGTACTGTTCGTACATCCAGTAATTGGAGGCCGTGGAAAGGTCAGCCTTGCCTATAAGACCTGTCGAGGCACGGAGCTTAAGGTAGTTCACCTTTTCATTGACATCCTTGTCATTGAAAAACACATAGGCTGCCGACAAGGACGGGAAGAATCCCATGTTGTGGTCAGGATTATAGACCGACTTGCCCATATATGACCAGTCGAACGAGACGTAAGCCTTGTGGTTCCAGTCGTATGCCGCCTTGCCGATGAAGCCTCTCGTTATGAGGCCGAGCCGTTCGTCCGGTATTGAATACTTGTCATTGTGGAACATCACAAAGGCATTGACTCCGTGCTTGCCGAAGGTCCTGGCATATTTGAGGGTTACCTGTTCCTGCAAGCGTGTCTGCATGTTATTGTAGGACGTGCCCGTATTGGTGATGTCGAATGTCGTGGCGGCCTCGCCGTAAGTATTGTAAAGCACTTCGCCTGTGCCTGCGGGATCGAGATAAGGCTCGAACATCTGATAAGTCCTCGATTTCAGATATTTCTGCTGATGAAGGCTGTACACGGCTATGGATTCTTCGAGACGAAGTCCTTTGGTGATGAAATCAAGATTCTGTCCCAATGTGAAATTGGCTTCGATGACCCTTGTGTGATTGTTGAACCATCCTTTCCCGAGCACTTCGGCTACAGGGTTGTTGTAATAGGCATTTCCGCCGTATCCGCGAGGAGTCATCACAGGGAAGGCATTGGCCGGGACCGTGTGCATTGCCGTCCATACGGTGGAAATTTCCGAATTGGGGCGGTACTGGTTCCTTATCACGCTTGCAAGGTTGACTTTCAGATCGAAGACCTTGCTGATATTGGCGTCAAGGTTCACACGGAAATTGAACTTGTTGTCCTGCATGTTGCTGCTCTCGTCCCTGCGCGGGTCTGTGTTGGCGTACAGGCCGCTTACACCCTGATAGGCAGCCATGGCGAAAAACCTTACCCTGTCACCTCCGCCTGAAAAAGAGAGTTCCGCATTGGTCGAAGGTGCGAAAGGCATCAGCACTTCGTCGTACCAGTTAACGTTCGGATAGAGGAGGTCATAGTCCGCCACCGTACCGGTATTGCCCTGACGGTAGAGCTGGAGCTGGGTATCGGAATAATAAGGAGTCCATACACCTGCGTCGTTGCTCATGGCTTCATTGTAAAGAGAGGCAAACGTATAGGAATCCACGAAGTCAGGAATCCATGAAGCGGTCTGGAAACCTTGCGAAACCTTGACATCCACCTTGGTCTTGCCGGCAGAGCCTCTCTTGGTCTTGACCCAGATGATACCGTCCGCTCCTTCCATTCCGAAAATCGAGAGAGCCGCAGCGTCCTTCAGGACGGAAATGGATTCTATCTCGGATACGGAAAGATTGCTGAGTGAGGACTGGAGCCCGTCCACATAGACTTTCGGCTCAGAACCGTTGAAGGAACCCTGGCCTCTGACATACAGTTCCGGAGTTTCCTCTATCGAGCCTCCAGCGGACTGCAGGACTATGAGCCCCGGCAGTTTGCCCGAAAGTGCGGCGGCTATATTGAAATGATATACATTCTCGAGTTCCTCCGCAGTGATCGTGGAAACCGAGGCTGCCGCAATGGCCTTGTCGGTCTCATCCCCCTGTGCCCGGGCAGGAATTGCCGCTAACAGGACGGCTGCCGAAACGGCCGCAAATTTCAGTATATTGATATGTTTGTTCATTTGTTTCTATTTTAGCGATGATACCGACTGTTAATATCCCGGGTTCTGTACAAGATAGCCTTTGTCCACCTCTTCCTGAGGGAACGGATAGAAGTACATGGCCTTGGTCCATACCCTCTGCTTGTGATGTTCCGCAAGATAATATTCGGAATAAGCCGTGGCTGAAGCTCCCTGCACGTTCTGTACATATCTCATGGTGTAAAGAGTCCCGCCGAAAGTCTCGTCCGCTATTTTCCATCTCTTGCAGTCCCACCAGCGGTGTCCTTCGGCAAAGAGCTCCACTGCACGTTCCCTTACTATCTGATTGTGGAAATCAGCCTCTTCCTCACTCGTCAGATCTCTCAGCCCGCCTCTGTTGCGGATGACGTTCAAGGCCTCGGCAGCTGTGTATTCGGCCCCGTCAACCCTGCCGTTCGCACTGCCGTAATACTCATAGGCGGCTTCGGCATAGTTCAGGTAAAACTCGGCAAGCCTGAATACTATCCAGTCCTTCATGCCTTCTCCGGCGTAATTGTAATGGAATTTGACCATAGGACCTACACCGTACATGTCTGACGTACTCATCTGGTCATCTATCTTTCCGAACGGCCAGTTGAGATAGTCCCCCGTACCGGTGAAATTCGGTGCGGACTGTCCGGCAGGCCAGATACACTGGAGAAAGCGAGGTTCCATTTCATACATCTTGGTCTGGTATTCGGAATACGGATGACGTTCGCCTACCACTGCAGGCCAGGTCTGGTCGGAGCCGTCGGCCTTTCGGAAATACGGCAGGATATTGAACATCACGGACATTCCCCTTGAAGTGAATTTCCAGTAAATGCCGTCTCCGAATCCTACGTCGGAACTCGAATATCCCTTGTTTGCAAGAATCACCTCCTTGTTGTCATTGACGGATGTGGCATAGCCGTAGGCATTGTGCTTCGGATCGGTCTCGCCGCCGGAAATATCGGCTGCCGTGACAAGCGAAACGCCTGCGGTTTTCGCCCATTCGAGGACTGCATTGGAAGCCTGCGCCGCAGCAAGCCATCTTTCCTTGTCATAGCCTCCGAGGCAGACGAACTCGGGATGGTCGTATCCGAGTATCATGTCGGCGGCTCCTGAATTGAACAGAGGGGAAGCTGCATAAAGAAGTGTACGTGCCTTGATACAGAGCGGAACGCCTTTGGTGATACGTCCTCTCATGTTGCTTGCATACGTATTCGGAAGCGCCGGAACCGCTTCATCGCAGAGTCTGACGATAAAGTCTATGGTCTCCTGAAGCGTGGCCCTCGGAATAAGAAGGGTATTGTCCTCGCCTTCACCGAGCACATGGTCCACTATCGGCAAGGCGGCATATCGCGGGAGCATGTCCATGTATGCCAATGCCACAAGTGCCTTTGCCTCGGCCTTCATCTGCTCTTTTTCGTCCGGGGCAATCTCGCTGTCCGGAACCCTGTCGATGTTGTCTATGAATGTCCAGCAGGCACGGATACCCGGCCAGCGGTGAGCGAAACTGTCTTCCTGGTTTCTTGAAGACGTAATCGGGTCAAAACCGGCGTCATTCACATACCAGCCCGGTGTAGCGCCTCGGGTGTTGCAGCACTCGTCCGTGATACTGGCTATGAGCGAACGGCAGAACTCGGTCTGCCCCTGCAGGCTCGTGTTCTCTGGATAATTCTTGTTGGTGTACGGGAAACCCCTCGGGACAAGCTGATAATACAGATTGGCCAAGGCGCTCATCGCATACTGTCTGTTCGAGAATATGGTATCTATGGTAATGTCGGCAGCAGCCGGTTTCTCGAGAATCGAGATACATGAAACCGAATTCACGAGAGCGAACCACAGGATCACTGCCGGCAATAATATTTTAATCGAGTTTTTCATGATGTATGATCTTAGAATATTATTTTCAAGCCTACGTTATAGACCTTCTGCATAGGATAAAAATCGCCCTTTCCGGACGGGGATTCAGGGTCATAATTCCTGACTCCTGTCCATGTCAGAAGATTGTTTCCGCTCAACGCAAGTCTTATGTTGCTGATGCCGGCCTTCCCGAGGGCCTTGAACCTGAAATTGTAGGCAAGCTCGACATTGCGCAGTCTCAGATACGTCGCATCCATCAGCCAGAACGTGGACAGAGGATCAGGATTGATGAATGACGGCGAATTGATGTTGTCGGAAAGCATGCGAGGATACGTAATCTCCTCTCCTGCAAGATACCTTTCTTCCGTCCATCTGCCGAGATGCCATTTCTGCGCACTTCTGCCGTAATAAAGAGGACAGACTGCCTCCTGCTTGAGGTAAAGGGTCACATTCGTGGCTCCCTGAAGCAGGGCACTGAATTCGAGATCCTTCCATCTGAAACCGAGGTTCAGGCCGAAGGTAATCTCAGGAAAGTCGCTGTAACCGATAGGAATGCGGTCATTGGAATCCACTATACCGTCGCCGTTGATGTCGATGAAGTTCAACTCTCCGCGGGCCCAACGGCCCTGTCCCCATGAATGCTGCGGCTGGTTTTCAAGTTCTTCCACCGTGTTGATGAAACCTTCGTTGAGATAACCTTTGTATTGTCCTACCGAAAAGCCGGTCTCTTCAAGGTAATCGTATGCCATTTGAGCTTCATCCATGTATTCTATCCGGTTCCTTGCGAAGGAGAACACTCCGTTCAGCCAGTACGAAAACTCGCCTATGCGGGAATTCCACCCGAGTTCCATCTCGAAACCTCTGTTGGAAACGATTCCGAGGTTTGCAGGAGCGGGATCGGAGCCTACTATCGATGGTACGGTGCCGTAGTTCCACAGAATGTTGTCCCTGTATTCGTAGAAATAGTCTCCGGTAAAAGAAAGCTGGCTGTCGAACATCTTGATTTCAAGTCCGACATTGGCTTTGCGGGCACGTTCCCATGTCACATACGGGTTGCCTACCTTTCCTTCCGAAGAAGCATCATAATACTGCCTGTCCTGACCGTAAGTACCCCAGTTGTATCCCTTGGACGGATAATTGTACGTGGTAGGAAGGTACAGATACCTGTCGCCTCCGATCTGGTCGTTTCCGACTTCTCCGTATGAACCTCGGATCTTGGCATACGTCAGAATCTTGTTCTTCGGGATGAATTTTTCCTCCGTAAGTATCCAGCCCAAGGAGAAAGCCGGGAAAAGACCGAAACGGCGGCCTTCCGCGAAGTTTTCGGAACCGTTGTAACCGACATTGAACTCTGCAAGATACCTGTTGTCGTAATTGTAGGTCACCCTGCCCACGAAACCGAGAAGTCCTTTAGGAAGGTCGAACTCAAAGCTCGGATTTTCCTGAGTACGCTGGTTGTAAAGGGCGAGGGCAGTCACCTTGTGCTTGCCGAAAGTCCTTGCATAGTTGATGGCCGCTTCAAGATAAAGGTTCTTGTAACGTGTGCCGTAGCTTTCCTTGGTATCCGTGGCTTCGCTGTCGACAGCCCTCACGAGCTTGTACCCGTTCTCGTATTCTTCACCAAGAACGATACGGTATGCGGGTATGCTGCCCGGAGTAAACCTGACAGTATAGTTGCCTATGTCGTCGTACGCCACCTTACCGCTTATGCTCAGTCCTTTGGTAATGAAGTCCATGTTGTAGTTGAGCTCGGCGCTGAGATTGTACTTGGAAATGTTTCTCCTCTGGTAGCCTTCCTCGTATATGCTCAGAATCTGCGTATTGTTTTTCCTTATGCCGGTCAAAGGGTCGTCCCCGCTGTATCCGGCTATGAATTTACCGTCTATGATGTTCGGCCCGAAAGGCGTAGTGCCGAGGATTCCGTTGAAGATACCCGACGTACTGGAATTCGCATAATTGCCGTCGGAAATGCTGGCTCCCATCCTGAGCTTTAGGGTGAGGCCCTTGACAAGTTCCGCATCGATATTCGCACGCATGTTGTATCTCCTGTAATCCGGATTTATGGAGAAATCCACTCCCTCAACATCGTAGTCGCGGTACATGCCGGACTGATGAAGAAGGCCGAAAGACACGAAATATTTGACTTTTTCCGTACCTCCGCTGACATTCACGTTGTACTGCTGCTGCGGTGCCGCCTTTTTCAGCATGGCATCCCTCCAGTTGGTCTGTGAATACACGATCGGATTCGAGTTGTTCAGATAAGCCTCGTATGCCTCCTGCGGGAATTTCTGTTTGTCCACGCCTTCATTGTCTATGCCTTCATTATAAAGCATTATCCATTCGGCGGCGTTCACGAGTTCGGGCATTATGGTATATGACTGCCAGCCGAAATTGGCAGAAAAAGTGACCTTCGGCTTTCCTTCCGTACCTGTTCTTGTGGTCACGATGATGACACCGTTGGCACCGCGCACTCCGTAAACAGCCGTAGCGGAAGCATCTTTCAGGATGTTGATTGATTCCACCTCGTTAGGGTCGAGGGAATCCATGGAGTCTCTCTCAACGCCGTCGATGATGATGAGAGGAGCTGCCTCGTCGCCTGAATTCAGGGTACCTATACCGCGGATGCGGAGGGTAGCCGCATCGTTTCCCGGCTCGCCGCTTCTCTGGACGGAAATAAGTCCCGCCATCGTACCGGCCAACGCATTGGTAATATTTGCTGTCGGAGAACGGAGAATTTCCTCGTTTCCGATACTGTTGATGGCACCGGTAATCGTGGCCTTGTTCTGGACTCCATAAGCAACTACTACGGAATTTTCCAAAGAAAGGGCGGCCTCTTCGAGCCATATCTTGAAATCAGTCTGGTCGCCGACCGGAAGATATTCGTCTTCACATCCTATCATACTGACCAGCAAGGTATCCGACGGAGAGACACGCAATGTGAAATAACCCTGGTCATCCACAACGACACCTTCTGTCGTCCCTTTTATCATGACAGCGGCACCGATGGCAGGCAGATTGTCCTGCGTAAGAACCTGTCCGCTGACTTCCTTGCTTTCGTCAGCGGTTGCAGCCATCGCGGACCCTTCCTGAAGCACGGCTATCGCCGATGCTATCAGGATGAATCCCAAATGTGTTATTGACTTGTATGTTTTCATGTGTGGAATTTTATTATTCAACTACTTCGAGGTAAGGACTGACGTCTTCTCCCTTTACCACTCCCCTCATCCGGGATGCACCGTTAGGAGCCGTCATTTCCACTCCGTTACAGTCATACGGAGCTGCCGCCCTGATACGCAACCGGAGTTCCGGTACTGCCTTGGTTATCGTAAAGGTGAACTCGATAAGCGAATCGTCATTGCCTTTCGTCCTACGTATATTGAAACTGTATGAGCCGAGTGTCTCGACAGGATGTGCACTGTCTTCGGCAATTATCCAGTCCTCGCCGTCGTACCACTCGAGCATATAACATGCAAGGTGGCCTGACGCGATTCTGAGGTTGAATGCGAATCTGAGTTTGGTCCCGGCAGGGACTTCGGCCACTCCGGCGTCTATGTCGAAGATGAAGGCATCTTCAAGCCACATTTCCGTAAATCCCGGCTGGCCTGTATTGTACATATTGAGTTTTACTCCCGTGCCTATTGCAGTCCTGTCTGCCTGATAGTATGTCATCCTGCTCTTCATGGCATCATCCCATACATAGTAAGGCGTCTCACCGATTACTGACACAGGGACTTCGAACTTGGAAGAATTGTCGAGAGGAAGATTATTTCCCCATGTGGCAGGAGAGCCGACCTTTTCCATGGTTTCAGCATCGAAAGTCCAGTCGGCAAGGACTCCCAACGGCATCTTCGACGGTTTGTGTCCGAGATATGCGGCATCCGTGATGACATTGCCTGTCTTGCCCGGAGCAAGCAGTATGATGATGTCTTCTGCCTTGGCCCCCAGATTTGCAAACTGGCCTTTCTGCCCGCTGACTCCGGAAAGAACGCCTTCTACAGTAAAGGTGACATCCGAATCCGACTCGGAAATGGTGAAGCCCCCGTTCACATTGTCAGTAATGTCAGATATTATGCCTTCTATCTTGTACCAGTTGTCGGTATTGTCAGGCTCGGAAGCGTATTCGGAGAGCGAAGCAGTTTCGATCACCTTGTGATGCACGTCAAGATACGGGTCACCAAGAACGGTTGCACCGTATTCATCCGCCCTTATGCCCACTATGGCTACCACGTCACCCGTTTCCACGCCAAGTGCAGCAAAGTCGGCCACGCTACCGCCTTCGGATTCGGCCACGCCTGTGATTTTCAGGCTGCCGGAGTAATCCGCCAAAGTCAGCGTCCCGCCCCCTTCTATCTGTTCCACAGTACCGAGAAGACGGTATAACATCTCTGGATCAGGTGTCTTCTGATTGAATTTCTCGACAGAGATGTCTTCGATCAGGATCTGGTCAGTCTTGGTCTGCGTAAGTTTGAACACCTTAGTCACATCCCTTGCCGTAACATAGAATGTGGCATAACGGTCTTCTTTCCTGTTCTTGTACGAATCGAATCCGAGAACTATCTCGCCGTCACCTTCTCCCATTTTCGTATAGGAATTTATCCAGTCGGCTTCGGTGTAAACGCCCCATATAGTGTTGCATTCTACATCAAGCGAATAGGAAACTTCTTCCGCCACTATGGTTTCCGCCTCTGTGGAGAGTTCAAGCTCCGCATCGGTAACCTCATAGCCGTGTCTTGTCTGGACAAGGGTCACGGAGCGGGATTTCGTACCCGCAATGATTGCTATGGAAGCCGAACGTTCGTTTTCGGAATCGGAATTTTCCGAAAACGACAATGTCACGGTTCCGTCTCCCGAACCTTCTTTCGTGTAATCGGAAATCCATGCGGCATCGCAGACGACCCTCCAGTCGGCATTCGATTTCACTTCGAATGTCGCCGAAGTCGAGCTGTAGGCTACGACCTGAAAGCCGTTCGTCACTGAAATTTCAGCATTGTCCTCCTGCAGGGCCTCTATTTCGGTGCATGACTGAAATGCTCCGACGAGGCACAGGATGATGGCGTACATTAAACGGGACTTTTTCATCTTGATGTGTGTTAGTTGTTTGTGGTATGTTCTTCTTTAACCTTGAATATCCTTGAAAGGATGAACCCGACAAGGAATATGACAGTCGTTCCGAACACTATCGTCAGGTAGGTGTGGAACGGACTGTCGAACACAGGGATGCTCATGTATATGATCACGAGCAGACCGGCTATGACTGCAATGATGGCATTGGAATGTCTGATGCTCTTGCAGGCGAGACCGAGGAGAAGAAGTCCGAGCATTCCGCCGCTGAAAATCGACGACAGTTTCCACCATGCGTCGAGGATACCTTCTATCTTCATCATCGCCAGGCCTATGAGGATTCCGACCACTCCTACCACTGCGGAAGTCAGGTAAAGGACCCTCATGTGCGCCTTCCTTGTATCATTGTCCCCCTTGCCCTTGTGGAATTTTTCATAGAAATCCGTCAGGACGATTGTAGCGGATGAATTGATGCTGGTGGCCACGGTACTCATGCCGGCCGAAAACAGCGAAGCTATCACGAGTCCGGTAAGTCCTGTCGGCAGTCCGTGTACGATATAATAAGGGAAAACCTTGTCTCCCTCGACACCGGCAGGAAGCAAATCCGGCTGAGCCGTGTAATACGAGAACAGGGCTGTACCGATATAAACGAATACCAACGAGACAGGAATGTAAAGCAGACCTCCGAACAGCGTGGACTTCACGGCTTCCTTGGTGGACTTGGCCGTCATGTATCTCTGCACGTAGTTCTGGTCTACCCCGTAGTTCTGCATGTTCATGAAGATTCCGTATATGAATACGACCCAGACCGTAGGCTCGCTGAGACTCAGTCCGAGACTTCCGAGGCTGAACTTGCCGTTTGCGGCAGCTATCTCGAAGAGCTGGCCGGGCCCTTCAGGCATGCTGAAAGTAAGAAGCACGGCGCATACCAATGCACCGACTATCAGGATGATTCCCTGAATGGCATCCGTCCATACGACAGCTGAAATTCCTCCCAATACCGAATATACCAATGTCAGAATTCCGGTCACCGCTATCACCGTGGCGATATCCCATCCGAACATCGTGTTTATCGGAATGGCGAGCAGCAGAAGGATGGAACCTATACGGCATACCTGGGTAAGAAGATAGCATACAGCCACATAGCATCTTGCCCAATATCCGAATTTCATTTCGATATACTGGTATGCGGATACGCTTCCTATCCCTCTGTAAAGCGGGATGAACACTTTGGCCGCAAGGAAGGTCGCCACAGGAATCGACAGGGAGAATACGAGCTGGTTCCAGTTTCCGGTATAGGCGCCGCCCGGCAGACCGAGAAAACTGATGCTGCTGACAAATGTGGCGAAAATGGACATTCCCACCACCCACGACGGAAGTTTCCCTTCTGCCTTGGTAAATGCAACAGTACCCTTCTTGCTCGACTTGTAGAAACTGCAGCCGAACAATGCTACGCCTACCACGAAAACGAAGAAGACGATATAGTCTAAGATTGTCAGTTCCATTATCTGTAATTTTCCAATTTGGACAATGTTTCCCTGACGATTTCCTTTTCCTTAGCATCAGCTTTCCTGAACGGGAAAGGCAGATATCCGGAACAGATTCCCTTGATTTCAAGAGACGTCTTGATAGCCTTGACGAAACTTGCGTCGGACGGGAAAAGGTTGTAGAGAGTATTGCTCAGATACATTATCCTGTTCTGAAGTTCATGAACGAGGGGCATGTCCTTGGCCACGGCAGCGTTGTACATTTTCACGAAAAGTTCGGGGAAAAGATTCGCTCCGCCGCTGACTCCTCCGTCCGCACCCATGAGTACGCATACGCTCATGGCCTCCTCCGGGCCTATGAAAAGACTGAAATCCTTGTTTTCGAACAGATAAAGGAGATTCACGAAATAGCAGATATTTCCCGAACTGTCTTTCAGGCCTGCGATATTGGGATGTTCGGCCAATTCCTTTACCGTATCGGCATTCAGGAACACTTTCACCTTGGACGGCATGTTGTACAGATAGAGAGGAAGGGGAACGGCATCAGCCAACGCCGAATAATAGTCCACAAGTTCCTTCTGCGACGGCGGGAAATAGTAAGGAGCCGCAGCCACCACTGCCGCTGCACCGCATTTCTCGGAATGTTGCGCCAATCTGACACTTTCGTCGAAAGACGTGTCCGTAATGCCGACAAGCACCGGTACACGGCCGGCAACCTGGTCGCAGACTCTTTTCACAAGTTCGTATTTCAATTCATAGGAAAGGCTTTGTGCCTCCCCTGTCGTACCGAGAAGGAAAAGACCGTGCACACCACCTGCGATGATGTGTTCCACGAGCCGTTCCGTGCCTTCAACGTCCAATACGTCATTGCTCAATAGAGGCGTAATCATTGGAGGGATTATCCCCTTGATGTCAAGTTTATTCATATTATTCGGTGATTATTTATTGTTGTTCTTTATCCATGAGATTATCATCGGGTAGGTCTCGTCCCCGTATTTGTACCTGTCACGCATCCAGAAGCCGTGACCTCCTGCCGGGTACAGATGCATCTGTACTCTTACGCCCTCTGTGGATGCGGCCTTGTAAAATGCTTTCCACTGTGCTGGCGGTACGGCACGGTCATCTTCACAGCCGATTAACATTACAGGAGGCATCCCTTTATGGACATTCTTTTCCGCGTCCCATTGCGGACCGTCGGTTTTCAGTCTGTCTCCGAGAAGGTTGACGGATGTGCCGGCATTGTCATACTCTGTCGAGATAACCGGATAGACAAGAATCCCAAAATCAGGACGACAGTCATCCGTGCCATATTTCGTAAGAAGAGTGGCGGTAAAATGTCCTCCTGCGGAAAATCCCATCACTCCTATTTCATCGGGATTCACACCGAGGACTTCCGCATTCTTCCTTATTGTCTGCACTGCAGCGCGCCCGTCTTCAACGACTACGTCAGGGTTTCCGTCAGGAAATCTGTATTTCAGGATAAATGCAGCAATTCCTGCTTCGTTCAGCCACTTTGCAGTTCTGTAACCCTCGTATGTGATGCAGTTTTTCGCATAGCTGCCTCCAGGGACCACGATGACGCCCGCTCCTGTTGCCTTGGCCTTGTCAGGAAGGCATGCCAAGAGTTCGGGAGCGGTTATATTCGTGATATATCCTCTGCCGTCCATAACCGCTGCGGAAACGGATTCGGTGTCATACAGGCGAATCACCGTATCCACTTTGACTGTCAACGGATTTTCAAGAATATAAAAATGTCCGTCCTCAGCCCCGACGAGTATGTCATGTACATTGTTTTTGTCCCAGTCAACAGGAGTAGGACAGGTCGTATGCCCTTCAAGACGGGTCTCCGACAAATCCCCTTTGTACTCGAACCATGTATTGCCGTCCTTCGTCTCCACATTTCTGAAAAGTGCAGCATTCTTTCCGTCCACAATAAGGTCAAGCCTTCCGTCACAGTCCCAATCCGTAAAGCATATCTTCCGCCGTCCTGAAGCTCCGGCTTCCTGTTCATTCATGCGCAGCAGTCCCGGGCGGGAATCGATCATTCCCTTGCGGTTGCGGTAGAGAGAGCCGTTTGTGCACCAGAAAATCCTGCGTCCAGGTTTCAGGACAGTCTCGCCTTTTCCCTTTGTACCTTCGAACCAGGCAAGGTAGCCTTCATGGTCAAGCATTATTATGTCATTGATGCCGTCGCCGTTCCAGTCAATGACCACAGGTGTGGTCCTCCATTGCGTCACCAGTTCTCCCGGCTTCGGATTCCACCAGTTCCAGGCCGGTTTTGGGGCATCGCCTTCCCAAGCCACCTTCACAGGTCTTGCCTTTTCAAAAGAAAGTTTGTCTTCTGATCCGGAATTGCGGTACCACATTATTTTGCCGTATATGGAATTCACTACCAGGTCTGCCTTCCCGTCGCCGTCCCAGTCAGCAACGGACAGTACTGTATAGCCCCATTTGCTTTCTGCAGGGCCTTGTATGGAACCGTTTTTCCCGGCCAATATCCTTATCGGCCTGCCTTCCGACTTCATCAGGACCGGCTCGGCCCAAACCGGCGACGTTCCTCCGGAAAGATTCTCGATGAATGCGATTTCACCTGCTGAATTTCCCGCAATGATGTCCTCATCCCCGTCGCCGTCCCAATCATACGAACATGGAGTGGACAAGGCGCCGAATTTGAGGGCATCAGCCTTCTGCCTGAAGTATTCCGGGGCTTCGAATTCCGGCATTCCCTTATAAAGTCTGCCGGTATTGCGGACCAGCGCCACTCTTCCGTCCTCGTCCCCCACGACAAGGTCCATGTGTCCGTCACCGTCAAAATCAAACGGACGCGGAACGATCATCTGCAGATGAAGCCTGACATCGCCGTCCCTGTTCTTCAGCGTGCGTCCTTCTGCATATGACGGACTGGTCTTCGTACCGATATTCTCGTAATATGTAAAACCGTCGATGAATTCCCCGCAGATAATGTCGAGGTCACCGTCGCCGTCGAAATCCGCCACGCATGGGTTGGGAGCGCCGAATGTCTCGATAGCCTTGCCTCCGGCCTGAATCTTGCCCCTGTTGACGTAACTGCCGCCATCGTTCTCCAAAAGGAAAACATATCCGCGCAGTGGACCGTTGGTCCAATTTCCGTTTTTGTCATAGGCATTGTCCCATCCGTAGTCATCCCATGTGTCATAGCCGACAATGATGTCACAGTCACCGTCGCCGTCCCAGTCGACGTACGACCACATGTTGCTCCTGTTCTTTTTTATGCCCGGTATGAATTCTCCGCCTTCGAAATCTATCTTTTCGGGTTCGTCAAACCATGAATTGAAGAAATCCGGGAGAGCCTTGCCTGCATCGATGATGCGTATCGAATCCCCGACAAAAGAACTGCACACGTTCTGAGACGCCTTTCTGCAAAGCCTTTGTGCCTTGTCGAAAAGAGGTTCCTCATTCGTACCGATGTTTCTGAAAAACCAGATACCCTTGTACGGAGTATCAGGACAATTCACGAGAAGATCGTTCACTCCGTCATGGTCGTAGTCCATCGGAATCGGGATTGCCCAAAGCCCTACACCAAGATATACCGTAAGGTCCGGATTGTTATAGCTGACTATCCTCGCTTCTTCTGCCGAAAGACGGAAGGATACAGCGGTCATGACGACCGACAGGAAAACAAGCTTTTTCAGCATGATTGCAGGTATTGTAATTATGTTATTTAATCGTTTTAGCAACATGATGTGATTAATCGTTTTAACATTTGTTTTTGGTTAAACGCTTTAACTAATCATTAAATAAATCAGACATGCACTTCGCTTGAAGAAAACACGACTTCCGGCTGCAGGATGATCTTGGTACACGACTGCGCACTCTCCGGCTCATTGATCATCTTGACCAACAGCGTCATAGCTTCTACCGCAAACTGCTCGATAGGCTGCTTTACATACAGGATGTCAGGCTCGTACAGGTCGAAGGCATCGGAGTTGTTGAAGCAGGCGAAAAAGCAATCCTGAGGGACTCTCAATCCGTGGGATATGAAAGCCTTCCTGCCCATCAGGGACATATTGTATGTGGTGAATATCAATGCCTCGACATTCCTTGCCTTAGCATCCAATACTATCTGTTCTATTTCCCTGTAATTGCAATATTCCGGGCGGTGAATCCTCGTCTCAGTAAGTCCGGCGCCTTCCATAGCCTTGAGATAGCCTGATTCCCTGTCCTTGATATTGGAAAGAGTTGTCTTGTAGGATATCATCTCTATTTTCCTGAATCCCTTTCCCACAAGGGTTTCCGTCATGATGACGGAAGCCTTGAAGTTGTTAAGCACGACAGAGCTGAATTCGGCCCCGGGAATGTCCCTGTCCAACAGCACTACCGGCATTCCGCTTCCAGCCATCTGGCTTATCGCCGATTCGGAGCCTTCGCACGGGACAATTATCATCCCGTCGACTCCCTTATTCTTGAAGACTTTCATCACATTGGACAATTTTTTGGGATTCTCGTCACTGCTCCCGAACAGCACGACATAGTCATGATGAAATGCCCAATTTTCGATCTGCCTCGATATCTCAGCGTAAAACTTGTTGGAAATGTCCGACAGCACCACTCCTATTGTTCTGTATTCCCCGCTTCTGAGAGCTCTTGCCGAACTGTTTGGCTGATAGTCGTATTTTGCCGCCACCTCGAGAACCCTTTTTTCGGTTTCAGGCCTGACTCGGTACTCCCTCGACCCTTTCGCCTTGTTGCTCATGACGAAAGATACCAAAGCGGTGGATACTCCAGCTTCTTTTGCGATGTCTGTTATGGTGATTCTGGACTTCATGTCGTGGTTACCTCTGCAAAAGTAGTTAAAATGATTTAATAAACAAATTTTTCAAAAACTTTTGTCGTTTTTTGGTTCCGGCGAATGGAAGGCGGTGGAGTGAATGGACTACATCTTGTTCAGAGCCTCGATGTACTCGTCATTAGGGAAATCCAAATAAATTTTTTCGACACAATAGTCCCGGCACCGGGAAAAGATTTCGTTTGCCGTCATATCTGCATATTCGCTGCCACCAAACGCAGCCGCGACCTCCTTTCGGACCATATTCCGCAGGTCGGTAAACACAAATGAGCAGTACCTGGAATCGATATATTTGCG
>CALVDU010000118.1 GCA_944326375.1 uncultured Bacteroidales bacterium
TCGCTCAGGGTATAATCTCCTGCCTTGTCGGAAACAACTTCCTGCAATTCTGCAAGGCTGATTTCCCTGTCAGCTTCCACCGTTGCCACAGGCGGTTCGAGGGTTACTGTCGCATTTACGCCTTCAATGCTGTTGAGAGCCTTTTCCACATGGGTACGGCAATGGTTGCACATCATTCCGTCCACCTTGAAATTCTTTTTCATTCCGTTATCATTTTTTGAAATTATACATTCTTCGGAAACCGGGCATTGCTCCTGCAACTGTTCTCCCGCTTTGGCGGAAGATGCCGGTTCGAGCCTTTTCCTTTTGAGCCTCAGGCTGTTTGAGACCACGCTTATGCTGCTGAACGCCATTGCCGCCCCGCCTATCATAGGATTCAGCAGGAAACCGTTGATTGGATAGAGTGCACCTGCGGCTATCGGAACTGCTATCAGGTTGTAGATGAACGCCCAAAACAGGTTCTGGCGGATTGTCCTTATCGTGAGCCGGGAGAGTTGTACAGCCTCAGGAATCTTCATCAGGTCAGACGAGAGAATCGTGATCATCGCCGTTTCCATTGCGATGTCGCTGCCTTTTCCCATTGCGATGCTCAGGTCCGCCTGCGCCAATGCTGCGCTGTCATTGATGCCGTCTCCCGTCATTGCGACCTTGTGTCCCTTTTCCTGCATTTCCATTACGAACAATGCCTTGTCCTGCGGCAGCATTCCGGAACGCCAGTGACGGATGTTCACTTTTGCAGCAGTTGCGGCGGCGGAAGCCTCATTGTCTCCGGTCAGCATTATTACGGTTATTCCCATTTTGTCGAGCTGGGCTATGGCTTGGGCGGATGTGTCCTTGATTTTGTCGGTGACGGCGATTGCGGCAAGGGCTTCCGAGGAGTCTGCGAACCATATCACGGTCTTTGCTTCTGAAGCCCAGCCGGAGGCTTTTTGTTCAAGCGTTTCCGGTATGCTTATGCCGTTTGCGGAGAGCAGGTCCCTGTTTCCTGCAAAGAATGTTTTTCCGTCTGCACAGCCTTTTACGCCTTTTCCCGGAATGTTTTCAAAACCGGAGATTTTTTTGGCTTCGTGTCCGTCAGCAATACTGCCATTCACTGTTTCGGTTTCGCCAGTTCCGTATGCCTTTACAATGGCTTCTGCCAAAGGGTGTTCCGATAGTTTTTCAAGGGCGGCGAGGATTTGCCGTCCGTTTTCCTTGTCTGAATTCCACCATTCGTCAGTCACTGCGGGATGCCCTTCCGTGACGGTACCGGTCTTGTCGAGGATTACCGTGTCGATGTCCTTTGCCGTTTCAAGGGCGGATGCGTCCTTTATAAGGATTCCGTATTCCGCGCCTTTCCCGATGCCGACAATTATCGCCGTCGGGGTGGCGAGGCCGAGGGCGCACGGGCAGGCTATGATGAGGACCGTGACCATTGCCAGTATTCCGTGCACGAATCCGTTTTCGGGAGCGAATGCCCACCATGCTGCAAACACGATTACCGCTATGCAGATGATTGCAGGCACGAATATTCCGGCAATCTTGTCCACAAGCTGCTGTACTGGCACTTTGCTTCCCTGTGCGTCCTGCACCATGCGTATTATCTGCGACAGCATCGTGTCTTTCCCTGTCTTGTCGGCACGGAATCGGAATGCCCCTTTGCCGTTCATTGTCCCGGTATAGACCTTTGTGCCTTCGGATTTCAGGACAGGTACAGGCTCTCCGGTCAGCATGCTTTCGTCCACGTATGATTCGCCGGATGTGACGGTCCCGTCTGCTGCTATTCTTTCTCCCGGTCTTACGATTATGATGTCTCCGGCTTGTGTGCTTTCAATCGGGATTGTCTTTTCGCCGGAGGGTGTTGCGACAGTGACGGTTTTGGGCTGCAGCCCCATGAGTCCTCTGATTGCGGAGGATGTCTTGTGCTTTGCCCTTTCTTCCAAAAGTCTTCCCAAAAGAATGAATGCGACTATGACTGCCGAGGATTCGAAATAGAGATGCGGTTCAATGCCCCGTGACCGCCAGAAGTCCGGAAAAAGAAGGTTGAACACGCTGAAAAGGTATGCAATGCCCGTGCTGCACGCCACAAGGGTGTCCATATTCGCCGAACCATGCCTTAACTGCCGCCATGCGTTCACGAAAAAACGCCGTCCGAACCAGAACACCGATACCGTTGACAATGCCCATACAATGTATTTTACGGGCTTTGAGTCCATGAATGCCATGCTCAGCACCATTATCGGCACGGCAAGCACAATCGCCGCAATGGTCTGTCTTTTCAGTGTGTCATAATTCTTTTTTTCAGCGGTTTCCGCCGAAACTTCATCATTGTCTATCAACAGGTCATAGCCTGCATCCTGTACGGTTTTCTGCAGGTCTTCAGGAGTGCATGTTCCGGGGTCGTAGGTTATGCTGGCTTCGGCGGAAGCGTAGTTTACGTTTGCCTCTTCCACGCCGGCGTGTCCGTTCAGGACCTTCCCGACCCTTGCTGCGCACGACGCACAGCTCATTCCTGTTATTTTGAATGTTTCTTTTTTCATTGCCGAAATATACGCATAGAATTCAAAACCGCCAAGAGGGCGACGCCGACATCGGCGAATACTGCCATCCACATTGACGCAGCCCCGAACGCCCCCGCAACCAGTATGGCAACCTTGACTGCAATCGAGCCTATAATGTTCTGGAACACAATGCGTCTTGTCGCACGCCCTATTTTCACTGCTGTGGCAACTTTTGACGGCTGGTCCGTCTGTATTACCACGTCCGCACTTTCTATTGCTGCATCCGAGCCGAGCCCGCCCATTGCAATTCCTACGTCGCTCAGGGCGAGCACCGGAGCGTCATTCATCCCGTCTCCGACGAATGCGATTGACCTGCCCGGAGCTTTTGCCGTCTTTTCCACGTATGCTGCCTTGTCTTCCGGCAGAAGTTCTCCGTAAGCCTCGCCGATTCCGAGTTTGTCGGCGTATGCCCTTGCGATTTCCTTGCGGTCGCCGGACAGGATGCAGATGTGCTTTATGCCGGCTTCTTTCAGTCTGTTGACTGCTTCTCCTGCGTCATCCTTGAGTGTGTCGGACAGGAGCAGCGTGCCTGCATATTTGCCTCCTATGAGGCAGTGGACTGTCGTCCCGAAGGCATTTTCAGCGTTGTCGGGTATTTTGACCCCGTATTTTTCCATAAGCCTTGCGTTGCCTGCGGCAATTATTTTTCCGTCGATTTCAGCCTCTGTGCCGTGTCCGGGAATTTCACGGATGTGTTTTGGTTCATATAGCGGGATTTTGTGCTCATGGGCGTATTCAGTTATCGCCTTTGCTATCGGGTGTGTACTCTTGCTTTCGACGGATGCGAGCATTGCAACAAGTTCATTTTCAGAGATTCCGTCTGCGCAGACCGTTCCGTTCACGCTGAATTGCCCTGTGGTCAGTGTCCCGGTCTTGTCGAATGCGACATCGGTCACTTTTGCTATGGCATCGAGCCAGTTGCCGCCCTTGAAAAGGATTCCCTTGCGGGAAGCTGCGCCTATCCCTGCGAAATATCCTAACGGAACGCTGATTACAAGGGCGCAAGGGCATGAAATCACGAGAAATACAAGTCCTCTGTACAGCCATTCCGAGAATATGTATCCGAAATTGTCGCTCACGAGTCCAATGATTGCCGGTACTGCGATTATGAGGACTGACAGAAGAATGACGGCAGGGGTGTAGATGCGGGCGAACTTGCGGATGAACTGCTCGGTCGGGGCTTTGCGTTCAGTCGCGTCCCTGACAAGGGCGAGTATGCGTGCGAGTTCGCTGCTGTCGTATGGCCTCGTGACTTTCAGATGTACCGTCCTGTCGGACGAAATCATGCCTGCAAGCACTTCTTCGCCTTTTTTTATTATGCGGGGGATACTTTCTCCGGTGAGGGCGGATGTGTCGAACATGGCATCTTCGTCTGTCATTATGCCGTCCAGCGGTACACGTTCTCCTGGTCTGATTTCTATTTCTTCTCCCGGATTGACCTCTTTCGGGGACACTTCCTCATATCTTTCTCCCCGCAGGACACGTGCATGTTCCGGGCGCACGTCAAGAAGTCCGCTTATATTGCGGGTAGCCTTGTCTATTGCCTTGTCCTGCAATGATTCTCCGATTGACCAGAATAGCATGACTGCGACAGATTCGGGATATTCCCCGATGCAGAATGCGCCGATTGATGCTATTGTCATCAGGGAAAATTCATTGAATATGTCTTTTTTGCGGATTGATTCCCATGCTTCCTTGATTACGGGAAGTCCGACAGGAAGCCATGCGGCTGCGTACCAGATTGCCCTGATTGTGCCGTTGTCGAACCATTGCGTGCCGGTGTGTTCCATTATTATGCCTGCGATGAGCAGACAGAACGGGATGAGCATCCGCATTGTGCTGGAAAGGCTGCCGTGTTCTTGTGTATTATGTGAATGTTCGTGCGCTTCCATGACTTTTTCTTTTGATTGCAGTGCAAATCTATGCCATTTTTCTTGCAATCCGGTTGCAAATTTTCCTGTTTGCCGGCTGCGGATTTGTGTTATAGACGGATATCTTGTGATAAAAAACTCCAAATATACCGTCGTGACAGTTCCTGACGGGCCGGAAAACTTGTCAGATTATACTGCATCTTATATCATATCAAATGAATATAGGCGTGTCTATGAAGAGAATGCAGCGAACAAGGACTGGCTGAAAAAAATACGACCACCGTTCCATGTCCGAAACGCTCGGAAAACTTGTCCGTCAGCATGTTCCTGCAGAGTACTTGCCAGAAAAAGGCAGAATCAACATAAGTTGCATAGTTTCCCTGTCCGGAAGGATAGATACGATAGCCTATTTTGTCAAAAAATATGAATCAAAAGAATGGATATCTTGTCATTTGGACATTCCTGCGGAGGTTTACATAAGGCTCGATAAAGCAATCAAAGAAAATATCCGGTTTCCGTCATGGGAGGACAAAGTGCCGTACAAATGTCCTACGATAGTGTGGTATTTTTTATAGAGTGAGGCGGTTTCCCTCGCCCTGCGTGCCTTGCAAACTGCCACTCTGATGCACCGGCGTTTGGGCACAGCTTATCATGCCGAGCCTGTCGATGCATCAGCGTTTTGAACGAGCAGGTCGCTGCGCTCGGTCGGGACGACGAAAGAACGGCGAGATGACAGAGAAAGCAGTTTATAAGGCAGCGATTTCGGATTCGGAGAGCCCCGTGGCTTTGGCTATGACATCGGCACTCAAATTCATAGACTTCATCGTTCTTGCAATTTTGTATTGCCCTTCGCGTAGACCTTCTTCCCGGCCTTTCTTCAGGCCGCTTTCCAGTCCTTTCTGGATTCCAGCGGACAAACCTTCCGCCTTGCCAGTTTTCCTGGCTGTGCTGATGATGTTGTAGTAGTCCCGTTCCGTAACCATGTCTTTCTCGTAATTGAGTTTCGTGTCAGCATCGAACCTCGCTATCTCGCATGCCTCGAAGAACCTCTCGAAGACCTCCGTCTTCATCCCTTCGGGCAGAGCGTCCAGGCCGTTGACGTGCTTCAGGGCGAAGCACCACTTGTCGATGAGCGAGGAGCACATGCCGAGCGGCTTGCGAAACCGGTTCAGTTCTACAAACATAAGAAAAATAGTCTCATCCTGTACGTCGTGGGACAATATGCCGGGTGCAAGTTTTTCTTTTTCTGTATGATTTT
>CALVDU010000119.1 GCA_944326375.1 uncultured Bacteroidales bacterium
CAGGTTGGCACGAAGGGAGAGAGTGTACTCCTTTTCAGGGGAGGATGCTGCGGCTTTCTGCGGGGACGCCGTCGGCAGAGCGGATTCTTCGGCGGGAGTGTTTCCCGGGGCTGCCCCGGAAGCATGGCGGGATGACCAGTTGAAGCCGTAATACTTCGCCAGCCATTCCGGATCATACGCTGCGGTCTCGGAGCCGACAGTGTCACGTCCGCACCCTACGCAGTCTCGTCTTTGCGCGGACATGGACATTGCCGCAGCGACAAGCAGCGCTGCAGCCAATACAACACGGGCGACATACGAAACGCTTTTTGCGTCCGCATGCCGCCCGGCATCGCAATATATTGTCTTTACGTCACTTACATTTTTCGAGGGGGGCAAAATCCTGCCGCAGACATTCTCGATATCCGTTCTGGAAATGTTCAAGTTCATTGCGCTACTGCTTTTTGATTTATAATAAGGAAAGCCAAATATAGTGAAAATTCATAAAGCGCATACAGAACTGCCGCAATATTTCATTCTATTCCGTTGCTATAAAGACATTTGCCTCATAAGCGGCAAATCCACCTTCATCCCGTCCTGAGCCAATTCCGTATCCGGAAAAATGGCACGGGCCTCGTCGAGGAAAAAGCCGACATCAGGAAAACGTGACGAATAATGCCCGATGACAAGCCGCCCGGCTTCTGCCCGCAAGGCACACTCCGCCGCCTGCACGGTAGTGGAATGGAATGTCGTTGCAGCGATATCGGACATGGCTGCAGGAAATGTAGCCTCATGGTACAGCAAATCCACGCCATGCACCCACTCTGCCAGTTCCGGGAAGGGTGCAGTGTCGCTGCAATAGGCAAAACTCCTCGGCTTGTACGGACGATAAGCCAGTTCCGCACAAGGCAGGACAACATCCTCGCGCACAACGTCCTCCCCTCTCTTCAAAGCTCCAATTTCGGCAAGGCTCAAACCATAAAGGCCGATTGCCTCCTTCTTCACATTCAGAGGCGGCATCTTTTCCTTGAACAGAAAGCCGAAAGTCTCGATCCTGTGGTGCAGAGGGAAAGCCATGACTTCAAGCACCCTTGTCTCGAACACCTTTTCCGGAGAGGTCATCCGCAACGGATGATACACGACTTCATATTTAAGTCCGTCACCGAAATATTCGATGAAAGATTTGAGGATATCAGAAAATTTTTCGGGGGCATAGATGTTGAGAGGCGCCGTGCGCCCCAGCATTCCCATCGTCGACAACAGTCCGAATATGCCGAAACAATGGTCCCCGTGAAGATGTGTGAGGAAAATCCTGTCCAGTTTGAGGAAAGACAGGTGCATTTTCCTCATCATTGTCTGCGTGCCTTCTCCGCAGTCTATCAAAAACAAGCGCCCACGTACGTCTAATACCTGGGCGCTCGGATGTCTGTTTACAATGGGCAGGGCCGAAGCCGTGCCCAATATATTCAGAGTGAAGTTCATCACTGACGTGACTTATTCTCCCTTTTCGAGTTTGTCCTTGAGGGCTGCCAGTTCGGAAATGTCTCCGAGCGTGGTCTTCTCGATGGTAGAATTGATTTTCTTCACAGCCTTCTTGGTGTTGTCCACTTCTGCTGCAGCCTTTTCAGCCTTTGTCTCAGCATAGGTCTTCACATGCGATACAATCACTTTCTTGGTGCTGCGCTTCAAGTCGATGACCTTGAACGGAAGTTCATCGCCTGCCACCGGCATTGAACCGTCTTCCTTGACGAGTTCCTTTGCGGAGCATGTAGCCTCAACATCGTCCTCGAGAGCGATTACTGCACCCTTGTCATTCACGCTTGTGATCTTGAGGGTATGAACGGAACCTACGGAATACTTGTTCTCGATGTCCTCCCACGGATTAGGCAGCAATTGCTTGTGTCCGAGGCTCAGCTTGTGGTTCTCCTCGTCGAAGTCGAGAATTACGACCTCGATTGTGTCGCCAGGCTGAACGAGCTCTGAAGGATGTTTGATTTTGGTCCAGGAAAGGTCGCTGATGTGCACGAGCCCTTCGATTCCCTCCTCGAGTTCTGCGAATACGCCGAAGTTGGTAACGTTGCGTACCACAGCCTTGTGGGTAGAGCCTACAGGATATTTCTCGCGGATGTTCTCCCATGGATTAGGAACGAGCTGTTTCAGGCCGAGAGACATCTTCTTCTCATCCCTGTCGAGGGTAAGAATCTGAGCCTCAACCTCGTCGCCGACCTTGAGGAAGTCCTGTGCAATGCGGAGTCTCGGAGACCACGACATTTCAGACACATGGATAAGGCCTTCCACGCCCGGCTCGATTTCCACGAATGCGCCGTAGTCTGCGATGAGCACGACTTTGCCCTTCACCTTGTCGCCGACCTTGAGGTTCGGATCGAGGGCTGACCACGGATGCGGAGTAAGCTGCTTCAGGCCGAGAGCAATCCTCTTCTTTGACTCGTCGAAGTCGAGGATGACAACGTTGATCTTCTCGTCGAGGTGAACGACCTCTTCAGGATGGTTGATCCTGCCCCATGAAAGGTCAGTGATATGGATAAGTCCGTCCACACCGCCGAGGTCGACGAACACACCGTAACTTGTGATGTTCTTGACAGTTCCCTCGAGCACCTGTCCCTTTTCGAGTTTGCCGATGATCTGGCTCTTCTGAAGTTCGAGTTCGGCCTCGATGAGTGCCTTGTGAGACACGACTACGTTCCTGAACTCCTGGTTGATCTTCACGATCTTGAAGTCCATATTTGTGTCGACATACTGATCGTAGTCCCTGATAGGCTTAACATCTATCTGAGAACCCGGCAGGAATGCCTCGATGCCGAAAATGTCCACAATCATACCGCCTTTCGTACGGGTCTTGACATAACCTTTCACGATGTCGCCGTTGTTGTATGCCTCGTTTACCATATCCCAGGAGCGGAGAGAGCGTGCCTTCTTGTGGGAAAGTATGAGCTGGCCCTTCTTGTCCTCGGCAGTCTCGACATACACTTCCACCTTGTCTCCGACCTTGAGGTCCGGATTGTAGCGGAACTCAGGAGCCATGATGACGCCTTCGCTCTTGTATCCGATGTTCACTATGACTTCCCTCTTGCTGATTGAAGTCACAACACCCTCGACAACTTCGTTTTCAACGACTTTGGAAAGTGTCTTGTCGTAAAGTTCCTTGATTTTGGACTTGTCCTCACCATAGACGTCCTCGCCTTCGAATGCTTCCCAGTCAAACTTGTCCGGGTCAACGGAGGCGTTGGAAACCTTCTTAGGTTCCTCGATTGCAGGAGCATTCTCCACTGCCGGAGTCTCCTCAACTGCTGATGTCTTGTTTTCTTCCATTGTAATGATTAAAATAAAAACAATTTAGCGGGTTTAACATTATTTTCCGTGCCTGCCGGAGACAAAAATGCCCGCCTCCGGACAAAAGGCGGGCAAAAATATGTATAATATTCGGATTTTCAAAAACTTTTACAACATTTTTCTTTTTCTGAATATCAGAAGAATGACAGAAAAAGAAATTATCATGAGCAGAAGCACGATTACCGCATCCCAGCCGGTATCAGTCAACGGAAGTACAACATTCATCCCGTAAAACCCGGTAATCAGGGTCGGAGGCATGAAGAGCAGGGACACGAGGGTAAAAACCTTCATGATTTTGTTCTGCTCAAGGTTGATGAGACCGACTACGGTATTCTGGAGATACTCGAGCCTCTCGAAGCCGAAATTCGTATGGTTTATGAGGGAGGATATGTCCTTCAGCATCACGTTCAGTTTCGGAAGGAGCGACTTGGGGTACTTGTTGCTCTTGAGCAGGCTGGAGATGATCCTCTGCTTGTCGACGATGTTTTCCCTCACGAGCATGGTATTCTCCTGCAATTGGTTTATGTCGAGGAGAAATTCCTCGTTGATGTCCTCCCCGAGGCTGACCTTCCTGTTGTACTGCTCTATCTCCTTGGACATCAATTCTATCATGTCGGCATCAAGGTCGATT
>CALVDU010000120.1 GCA_944326375.1 uncultured Bacteroidales bacterium
AATGCGTTATCTTCCGTCTCCGCTTGACAAGGGCGCCGTTACAGGCACTAACCCTAAGACAGGGGAGGAAGAAGAGCGCAAGCCTGATGCAAAGGAGCCGTTCTGCGCTCTCGTGTTCAAGATTGCGACTGACCCGTTCGTGGGCCGTCTCGCATTCTTGAGGGCATATTCAGGTCGCCTCGACGCCGGTTCTTATGTGCTCAATACAAGGTCGGACAAGAAAGAGCGTGTGGCACGTCTATATCAGATGCACTCCAACAAGCAGAACCCTATCGAGTTCGTAGAGGCTGGTGACATCTGTGCAGCGGTAGGTTTCAAGGACCTCCGCACCGGTGACACCATCTGTGCCGAGTCCAATCCTATCACACTCGAATCTATGGAATTCCCGGATCCGGTTATCGGACTTGCAGTGGAGCCTAAGACTCAGAAGGATCTGGACAAGCTCGGCATCGCCCTCGCAAAACTTGCCGAAGAAGACCCGACATTCACTGTCAAGACAGACCATGAGACAGGCCAGACCGTCATCAGCGGTATGGGTGAACTTCACCTCGACATCATCGTGGACCGTCTTCGTCGTGAGTTCGGCGTAGAAATCAACCAGGGTGCGCCTCAGGTCAACTACAAGGAGGCCATTACCGCTACCGTACAGCATCGTGAGGTATTCAAGAAGCAGACCGGAGGACGCGGTAAGTTCGCAGACATCATCGTTGAAATCGGACCTGCCGACGAAGGCGTTACCGGCCTCCAGTTCATTGATGAGGTCAAAGGCGGAAACGTACCTAAGGAGTTCATCCCGTCTGTCGAAAAAGGCTTCAAGTCGGCAATGGCAAACGGCGTGCTCGCAGGCTACGAGGTTCCGTCTCTGAAAGTGATCCTGCAGGTCGGTTTTTTCCACCCTGTCGATTCAGCCCAGCTTTCATTCGAAATCTGCGCACGCCAGGCATTCCGTCATGCATGCCCGAAAGCAAAGCCTGTCCTTCTCGAGCCTATCATGTCTCTCGAAGTCGTTACTCCGGAGGACTATATGGGTGATATCGTCGGTGACCTCAACCGCCGCAGGGGACAGATCAGCGCAATGGATTCCACCACGGGCGCAAGGATTGTCAAGGCATTTGTTCCGCTTGCAGAGCAGTTCGGCTATGTGACCATCCTGAGGACAATATCGTCAGGGCGTGCAACAAGCACGATGACATTCGACCACTACGCCGAAGTTCCTGCAAACCTTGCCAAAGAGGTCATCGAGAAGAGCGGATACAAGAATGTGGATGAGGACGAATAACAAACAAGTTCAACTGGTTAGGAAACATTACTATGAGCCAAAAAATAAGAATAAAACTCAAATCATTCGATCACATGCTGGTTGACAAGTCAGCAAAAAAGATCGTGGATACGGTATCTTCTACCGGGGCGCGTGTAAACGGTCCTATTCCGCTTCCGACCGACAAGAAGATATTTACGGTAAACCGTTCGACCTTCGTCAACAAGAAGTCACGCGAGCAGTTCGAACTCAACTCATACTGCCGTCTTCTCGACATCTACGATGCTACGCAGAAGACCGTTGACGGACTTATGAAGATGGAACTTCCGAGCGGCGTCGAAGTCGAAATCAAAGTCTGACTTTCGGAGTCCTTTTAGGAATTCGGACAAATGTCGTTTTCAACGGGCGAGAGTCCGGATTTCTTATGGTGGATTCAAAAATAATTGCTATATTTGCAGAGTTGTCCGGTTCATTCCGGACAGCTCGCAAATATTAAAGTTCTTTAAAACAATACGAAGTTTGTTTTGCGGCAAATCAAGGCGGACAAGTGACGAGGGAAGGAGTTTACTTGTGTAAATGACTGACTGAGGATACGTAGTCCAACGCAGAATTTGACCAAAAGAAACGAGTATATGGTCCCATAGCTCAGTTGGTTAGTAGCACCTGACTCATAATCAGGGGGTCACAGGTTCAAGCCCTGTTGGGACCACCCTAAAAATCAAGAGGTTACAGATTCAATCTGCAACCTCTTTTTCTTTTCAGCACTAACAAAAACGTTAACATTTGCAGATTTTTTGTTTTTAAAAGAGAGCTTTTATATAGTTCAGAATGTTTTGGAATATGGGAAATTATTTTGTATTTCAAAATAAACGTGTAATTTTGCAATAAATAAAGCCGACTATGAGAATTATTGCACGAAGCAGAATCATTGAATACTATTCAAAGCATCCGGATGCGCAGACGGCTCTTGAAGACTGGTTTCAGAAAGTCCGGAAAGCGGAATGGACCTGCTTTGCAGATATGAAACAGATGTTCAACAGTGTGGACAATGTCGGGAACCAGCATTATGTGTTCAATATCCGAGGAAACAATCACAGGCTCGTGGTGGTTGTGAAATTTACGATAAGGACTGTGCTGATACGGTTTGTCGGTACTCACGTTGAATATGATTTGATTGATGCAAAAAATATATAGGAAATTATGGCAAAGATTCAGAATGAAACTGCATACAAGGCGGCAATGGCAAGGATAGAGGAGCTTCTGCCGTCAGTTGATGACAATACGCCGCCGGACGACAGAAATCTGATAGAACTGGATTTGCTGTCGGAACTTGTATCGGAGTATGAGGATGAGCATTATCCGATAAAGACTCCTGCTCTTGTGGATGTGATAAAACTCCGTATGTATGAAATGGGGCTGAATCAGGTAAAGCTTTCTGAATTGCTCGGAATAAGTACATCCCGTGTAAGCGATTATCTGACAGGCCGCAGCGAACCGACATTGAAAGTGGCCAGGGACATAAGCAAGAAACTGAACATTGATGCAAACATTGTATTGGGTGTATAAATTAAGAAAAAGAACTGATATATAATAATTTATATATATAGAGCCATGAAAAATATTCACGCAGCACCTGTTCTGGCGGCGACATTGGCAGGGACGGCAACATTTGCCTTTTCAGGAAATGCATCGGCTTCCCCGAAGCCTGACAACCGCAAAAGCGGACAGAAACCGAACATCATCTACATAATGACGGACCAGCAATGCGCTACGGCGATGAGTTGTGCCGGAAACCTGGACGTGTCCACCCCGAACATGGACCGGCTTGCGGAGCGGGGAATCCGCTTCGAGAACGCATATTGTGCAATGCCGCTCAGCGGACCCTCACGGTCTGCCATGTTTACCGGATATATGCCGAGCGAAACAAGAATCATAGAGAATGACATTCCAGTCCCTGATTCCCTGAAAGAAAGCACTTTGGGTTCACTGATAAGAAATGCCGGCTATGATTGTGCTTATGCCGGAAAATGGCATGTCAATACGGTGTCCCTGCCGTCGGAGTTTGCTTTCGGCTTCAGGAATCTGCATGGACACGATGACAGGGGGCTTGCCGAGTCCTGCATCGAATATCTGAGGGAAGACCATGAAAAGCCGTTCTTTCTGGTGGCTTCCTATATCAATCCGCACAATATCTGTGAATTTGCCCGCAATCAGAAAACGCCCCATGCCGATGTGCCGGACTTCTCTCTTGAAGACTGCCCGCTCCTTCCGGCAAATTATGCCGTGAATCCTTATGACGCATCAGTCCTGCAGTTCGAGAAACGGCAGAATTATTCCCTCTATCCGTCGCAGGATTTCACGCCTGACGACTGGAGACGCTACCGTTATGCCTATTATCGCCTTGTGGAAGCCGTCGATGCGGAAATTGGCAAAATTCTCGACGAAATAGACAGACAGGGTCTATGGGAGAATTCGGTAATCGTGTTCACAAGCGACCACGGAGACGGCTGCGGCGCGCATCAATGGAACCAGAAGACTGTCCTGTATGAGGAAGTCGCAGGCGTGCCGTTCATCGTATGCCTTCCGGGAGGAAAGAATGCAGGGACTGTGCTTCCGCAGCTCATAAACAACGGAGTTGACCTTATGCCGAGCCTCTGCGATTGGGCAGGTGCAGAAGTCCCTGAAGGCAGGTCGGGCAAGAGTTTCAGGAAGGTTGCCGAATCGGGCGACGCACAGACCCCGTTCAGGGAATATGTGGTTACCGAAACGAATTTCAACCAGACTGCAGGGACACTCGGCTGGATGGTGCGTTCTCCGAAGTACAAATATGTGCTTTACGACAAGGGCCGCTACCGTGAACAGTTGTACGATATGGAGTCCGACAGGGGAGAAATGGTAAACCTCGCCCTCGACGGGCGATACGACGAAATTCTGCAGGAACACCGTGCGATGCTGGAAGAATGGATGAAAACCCATGCAGCCCGTCACTTGAGGCACATCCCAGTAAAATAACGAGGACGACGAAAGCCCCTTTTTAGTCGTCCGCCCGTTTAGGAGCTGACGCATGTCAGCGACGGACCTCCCGGAGAGGGAGGTCGTGAGCGGTTCACGAGAATGTCCGGTGGACATTCGAGAGCGAGCAGAGAGGGTGACGCCCCTTAGTAAGTCGGGAACGGTTTACGAGAATGTCCGGTGGACATTCGAGAGTGAGCAGGGGTGCGAAGCAACTGGGGATTAAGACAAATGGATTTCGCAGAAATCCTTGACGGAGGCTCGACGAATCCCTTGGTGCTGAGTATAATAAATTCGTCGAGCAGGCGTCAGTCGGACGTTTTTTTCATGTATTCCGACGGCAGACATCCTACATATTTCTTGAAACTGGTGGCGAAATAGGCGGGCGAGCCGAATCCTACCATTGCGCTGATGTCGGCAATGCTGTATCTGCCGTCCTTCAGCAGTTCACATGCTTTGGAAAACCTGATTTTCCGTATGAAATCCATTGCGGACGAGCCGGTCAGCGCCTTCATCTTGATATGAAGGTTTGAACGGCTCATGTTCATCCTTTCGGCGAACTGGTCAGCGGAGAAACTTGAGTCGTCAATATGTTTTTCTACTTCCTCCACGGCCTTTTTCAGGAAATTTTCATCGAGTTTGTTCAGTGCCATCTGTTCCGGCTCTATCCGAGAGGCTTTGCTGAAGTGTTCTATCGTGCTCAATCGTGTCCTGAGGATATTGCCTATTTTGGCCTCCACTACCGACATGGAGAACGGTTTAGGGATGTAGTCGTCGGCACCTACATTCAGCCCCGACATTTGCCATTTGACGTCGGCCTTGGCTGAAAGGATGAGCACGGGGATGTGGCTTGTCTGCAGATTCTGCTTCACGCTCCTGCAAAGTTTCAGTCCGTCCATTATCGGCATCATGACGTCTGTCAGTATGATGTCCGGAAGGCCGTCCTTCATCTTGTCAAGGGCATCCTGGCCGTTTTCCGCCATGATGATTCTGTATTTCGGGGCAAGTCCTTCTGAAAGGTATTCCCTGATTTCGCCGTTGTCTTCGGCTATGAGCACTGTCGCCTTGCGGTCGGAGGATTCCTCTTCCGTCGCTTCCATTTTCCCCTCATCTTCCGGGACATCCTTGTCCTCAATATCGTAATGGCTTGCATTAAGGACATGGAATTCGGCGGGATTGGATGAGTAGATCTGTTCCTCGTCAGACGCTGACGAGATCTCGTTTTCCGAATAGGCCTGCCTGCCCGCAGGAAGCCATACGGAAAATGTGCTGCCCTTGCCCAATTCGCTTTCGAGTCCGACGTGCCCGTGGTGCATTTCGGCGAGATTTTTCACGAGCCCGAGCCCGATTCCGCTCCCTACATGGTCCTGGTCGACCTGATAGAACCTTTCAAACACGAGGCTCTGTTTTTCCGGAGCGATTCCCTGGCCGGTGTCAATGACCTGCAGAAGGCACATTTCCCCGTCCATCCGGGCGGAAAGGGTGATGCTTTGCCCGGCCGGAGTGTATTTGAACGCATTGGAAAGGAGATTGTTCAGGATTATTTCCACATATTTCCTGTCAAAATACAGTTCTGTCCCTTCAAGGGAGGATTCTAACCTGTAATCTATCTTTTCGGATGCGGCAAGCTGACGGTAATAGTTGAATGTATCTACAAGCAGCGGATGAATTTCCGCTTTACGTACTTTCAGATGGAAGACCCCGAGTTCCGCCCTCCTGTAGTCCATGAGTTGGTTGACGAGGTACAGGAGCCGTTCGGTACTTTTCCCGATGTGTCTCAGTTTGCCCTGTATCCATTTGTCATTTACTTTTCCGAGAAGGTCCTGCAGCGGAGCCACGATCATGGTCAGAGGTGTCCTGAGTTCGTGGGATATGTTTATGAAGAAGCGGAGCTTCATTTCGTTAAGTTCACGGATGCGTTCCTTGTCCACCTTTTCGAAGGCAAGCTGCATCTTCATCTTTTTGCGTGTCCACAGATAGCGGGCCACCGAACCTGCCAGTATGGTGACGACAAGGACGAACAGCAGTCTTGCCCATGTGGTATTGTACCAGTGCGGATGAATTATTATGGAAAGTTCGGCAGGCTTCTCGTTCCATATCCCGTCCTTGTTGGATGCAGTTACGTAAAAGCGGTATTTGCCCGGCGGCAGATTGGTATAGGATACTGTCCTTTCCGGGTTCATGACGTAGTTCCACTCGTCTTCATAGTTTTCGAGCCGATAGGCAAACACATTCTGTTTCCATGATATGTAGTCTGTAACTGCAAATGTCAGGGCAAAGGACGAGTTGCCTTCCTTGAGATGGATTTCTTCTGTTTTGGAAATGTCGGATGCGAGAATCCCGGATTCGTCGCCCGGGCGGATTCTGGTGTTGGAGACGAACAGTTCCGTAATCGAGACGGCAGGAATGAAGGGATTGTCCGGCAGGGATGCAGGATTGAATGTCGTGATTCCCTTGATTCCTCCGAAATACATTTCCCCTCCGGAAGTCCTGCAATAGGAATACAGACAGAACTGGTTGTCCTGCAGGCCGTCGGCGGATGTGTAGTTCCTGAAGGACCGGCTGCTTTGGTCGAATCGGGACAATCCCATCCCGCTGCTTATCCACAGGTTGCCGGCATCGTCTTCGAGAATGCCGTAGACCACATTGTTCGGCAGACCGTCCTTGACCGTATAGTGGGCGAGGATGCCGTCCGATTCGTCGAAGCAATACAGACCGTTCCTCGTACCGAGCCAGAACTTCCCTCCGGCACATTCGGCGATGCAGTTGACGAATGTCCTGTCGAGCCCGGGATTCGGCGGCAGGATGTCCAGCCGGGTCAGCGTGTCTCCGGTTCCCCGGTAAACCCGTATCCCGGATTCGGTCCCTATCCATATCCTGCCCTGTGAATCGGCCTTCATCGAGACGAGAGGTCCCACGTTCACGGGCCGGCCCGTGGAAGCGTCCGTCATCGGGCGGCTTTTCTCCGAGCCGGGTGAAAATCTCCATACATACCCGCCTACCATTCCGAGGAGAATGCTCCTGTCCTGGTATGGAATTATCGAATATATGCTTCTGTCCTGATAGGGGATGTTGCCATAGGCGTTGCCTGCCCCGATGTCGAGTTGCCGGATTCTGCCGGATGCGGCGTCTATGATTCCCAACCCGCCGAGATGGCTCCCGACATAGATCTTGCCGCCTTCCATGTACAGGGTCTTGATGTCGTTGGACCAGAGTCCGTCGTCCATGGTATAGAACGAGAATTTGCCCGTTTCCGGGTCGAACCGGTTGACACCTCCGGAATTGGTCCCTATCCACATCTGACCGGAACTGTCTTCAATGATGCAACTTACCACATTGTCGTTAAGTGAGTTATGGTAAGGGATGCTGCGTATTGAGGAAAATCTGCGGAGGAGAGGATGCCAGTAGTTGAGCCCTCCGAACCATGTCCCGACCCACATCCCTCCCTGTGCATCCTTGAAAATCGCCCTTACAGAAGACTGGGACAGGCTTCCTTCGCTTGCAGGATTGCTGACATGGCTGCTGAATCTGCCGGTCACCTTGTCCATCACGTTCAGGGCGGAGAATGTCCCGACCCAAAGATTGCCGTAGGTGTCGCTGCATATTGCCCTTACATAATCCGACGACAGGTCGCCAGACGCTTTGCTGAAACTGGTTGCCCGACCGTTTGCCAGATCTATCCTGTACAGCCCGTCTCCTTCCGTCCCTATGTATATCAGCGGATAATTTTCCATGAATATGGACTGTACCCGTTTGCCGGAAAGCACGGGATGGCTGATGTCTTCAGCGGACCGCCCGTCGGACGACAGCCGCAGGAGCCTGCCGTTTTGTGTCCCGACAAAAACTTCATCCTCCTGTCTGCATGTTGCCGTAACCATGTCCCCGTCAAGGGATATGGGAAATTTTCTCTCCGACAGGCATCCTGAAGCCGAATTGAAAAACAGGAGACCGGCGGATGTGTCCAGAAGCAGCATGTCATTGTCCAGCGGGGCTATTCCCCTGACTTCCGCCGGCTTGTCCCCGCAGGGGAAGGTGAAGTTCCGGAATGTGTCCAAGTCCGGGTCATAGAGGGAAAGTCCGTTATATGTGCCTATCCACAGCCGTCCTTTCACGTCGATCTCGACGACACGGATTATGTCGCTGGCTATGGACAGGGAATCTTCTTCGTCATGCCGGTAAACCGTGACCGTGTAGCCGTCGTATCTGTTCAGCCCGTCGTATGTGGCGAACCACATGTTGCCTTTCTTGTCCTGCCTTATGGACAGGACCGTGCTTTGAGACAACCCCTGTCCGGAACCGATATGCACGAAACTTATCTCTCCGGATACGGGAAAGGCGGGGAGAAGGAGAAACGCACACAATATGATTCCTTTCAGTCGGACAAAGATTGACATCGTATTGAATCAATGACGGTTACACATCAATATCTTTACAAATTTACAATTTATTCAACAACTTCTAAAAATAATTGGACAGATTCAAAATCCCCGAAATGCAAATCAGGCTAATTTTGCACCAGATGACCACGAATCCAATAACACGAAATATGAATTTTTCCAGACAAATCATTTCAGCAGCCATTGTCCTGATTACGGCAGTGTGTTCAGCTCCGCAGGCTTTTGCCCAGAAGACGACGCTCGAAAGGGTGCATGAGAACACAAGGGAGACTCCGTATCCGCAGGCATGGCACAAGCCTTACATCAATCCTGCACCTCTCCTTGTGCCTGAGCAGATGAAAACTTCTGAAAATCTGCAGTTCCAGCTTTCTCGTGACAAGGATTTCAAGGACAAGACCACCATCACGTCAGAACCGAAGCCGCACTGCATGTTCAATCCGCACCGCATACTCGAAAAGGGCACATGGTACTGGAGGGTGCGTCCTGTGGACAAGGACGGCAAAGCGGGTGAATGGAGTCAGGTATATGATTTCAGCATCACCGGCGACGAACCGGAGTTTGTGACCCCTTCTTTTGAAGAATTTTTCAGGAACATGCCTAAGGGCTATCCGAGGATTTATTGCTTCATCGACGAAGAACTCAAGGCCGCATCCGATACGGTTGCAAAGCATGCAGAATACAAGGAACTCATCAACAGGGCCAACCTCGGCATGAAATCCACTCTCGATACTTCTTCTGAACCGTATAAGAATGTCAAGCAGATGGCATTGCTCGGGATGCACCTTTATACTGCATATCGGGCGACGGGAGACAGACAGTATGCGGAAAAACTGCTGGCATTCACACGTTCCCTGCTTCCGGGAGGGCCTGACCAGTCAATGATGAAGGCAGACGACTTCTATGCCGGGGATTTCATGTATCTGATGCTGCATGCCTATGATGCCTGCCATGACATGCTGACTCCTGAGGAAAGGGACAGGATACATGAACTTGTGATGACAAATGCCAGGTTTCACCATTATTCCCATACGCTCAGCCACGAGGAAACTCACATTTTCGACAACCATTTCTGGCAGAGGGGATTCAGGGAAATGCTCCAGATAGGTCTGGTGTTCGGGGACACTGACCCTGTCGCAAAGGAAATGCTCGAATACTGCTATGAACTCTGGACTGCACGTGCCCCTGCTTCCGGGTTCAACCGTGACGGTGAATGGCAGAACGGCACAGGCTATTTTACGGCAAATGTCACGACCCTGTGGTATGTGCCGAGCCTATTTTCATACATGACCGGGACTGATTTCCTTCAGCATCCGTGGTACAGGAATGCCGGGAAATCACTTCTCTACAATTGGCCCGTAGGCACGATGAGCGCAGGTTTCGGTGACCAGAACGAGCATTGGACAGAGCCTGACCGCCAGAGGGCGGCATTCGCCGACTTCATAGCAAGGGAACTTGACGACCCTTATGCGGCATGGTATGCGAGCCACCTGAACAGGGCTGTCCGCGGCGATTTCTCGATGAGGCTCTACCGTATGGCAAGAGGACATGTCGCCTATCCGAATGTCAAGCCGCTTCCGGAGGGTGCGACCAAAGCCGTATGGTTTCACGACATAGGTCAGATGGCTGCACATTCCGCCCTGCAGAACACGAGCCGCAACCTTTTCCTCAGTTTCCGCTCCAGCCCGTTCGGGTCCGGGAGCCATACTCTCGCTGACCAGAACAGCTTTAACCTGCATTTCAGGGGAGTGCCCGTATACCGTTCCACCGGATATTACCTGAATTTCAGCGACGCACACAATATAATGTCATACCGCCACACAAGGGCACATAATACCATATTGGTAGACGGAATCGGTCAGCCGTTCACGACCCGTGCATACGGCAAGATTACGAGGATGCTCAACGGCGACCATATTTCATACGCTCTCGGAGACGCTTCCAATGCATATTGCGGCGTAAGCGAATATCCTATGTGGGAGAAGAACTTTGAGAGGGCAGGCATTACGCAGACCCCGGAAAACGGTTTCGGTGAAACTCCTCTGACAAAATACCGCCGCCACATCTTCCTGCTGCATCCCGACATCGTGCTGATATACGACGATCTCGAGGCCTCGAAGCCTGTCCGCTGGGACTGGCTGCTGCACAGTCCGGTATCATTCAGGATTGACGACAAGAACCATATTCTGACCACAAGATATTCCGAAAAGGAGTTCACATCCTATGCGCAATTGTTCAGCAACCGGCCTTGCACCATTTCGCAGACCGACGAATTCAGAGTGCCGCCAGATTTGAACAAGGCAAAGCCTGACCAGAGAGACAAGTACGTGAACCAATGGCATTTGACTGCCGCATTCGAACCGTGCGCCACCAACAGAATTCTGACCATAATCAAGATAATGCCTGACGGCACGGAGGAGACTTTCAACATCAGGCGTGACGGAAACAAGTTCATCTACGGACGCTGGGTCATAAGGGCTGAACTTGACCCTTCCAAACCTGCTTCCCTCAATATCGTGAACACGAGGTACAATGCAGTCTTCGATTACAGCGAAGGTGAGACCGTAGAAATCGACGGCAAAATATACGAACGCAAGGAAAAAGGTTCGTCGGTGCTTTACGACCTCATTGACGGGGAATGGGTAATTCATGAAATGTCGGACTACGAGCCGCAGATAACAGGAAAAAACCAGTAGGAAATGAAAAAGAACATAATCATATCAGCCGTTTTGCTCCTTATGCCACTTTTGGGCATTGCAGGGGACAGGAATTCAACTGCAACGTGCAGCAAGGGAATTTTTGAAAAGTACCTTTCTGAACCATATCCCCAGGAGGATGACAAGCCATATATCAATCCTGCTGCGCTGAAGGTGCCGAGGGACATGAAACAGGCGGAAATGCTGCAGTTCCAGATGTCAATGGACAAGAAGTTCAAGGACAACACCACAATCCTTTCCAAACCTGTCTTCTGGAACATCTTCAACCCGCACAGGGAACTTGCAGCCGGGACATGGTACTGGCGTTTCCGTTCGGTGTCGGCTGACGGGAAAAGTTCTGCATGGAGCGACACATACAGCTTTGAGATTACAGGCGACATACCTGTTTTCGTGACACCTCCGTTCAGCACCCTGCTGGAGAACATCCCTAAGGACAGCCCTCGTCTTTACTGTTTTCTTGAAGACAGCCTGCCGAATGCCCGCAAGGTCATGAGGGAGCATCCCGAATTCGAGGCGATGATAACGGATTCAAGGACTGCGCTCGCTACCGATTACAGGAACGACACGCTGCCGTTCAGGCGCATAACCATGATGTATGACCACAACAACAATCTCTATACTGCATACAGGATGCTCGAAAGGGAAATATATGCGGACAAGATTGTGCAGAACATCAGATGCCTGCTGAATGCAGAGCCCGACATGAAGGTCATCAGCAATGATTTCAATGCAGGGGAACTCATATACACCCTTGCCAATGCCTATGAGACATGCAGGGCGAAATTCACCCCGGAGGAACTGGAGCAGATGGAGGAACTGATGCTGCTGACTCTCCGCACCCACAAGGAGCGCATCTACAAGAACGAAGTGGACATATTCTTCGACAACCATTTCTGGCAGTTCACGTTCAGGCACATGTTCCAGGGAGCCCTTGTCCTCTATGACAAATATCCTGAAGCAAAGGAATATATGGAGTTCAGTTATGAACTTTGGACAAGCAAGGCCCCTGCGGCCGGATTCAACAGGGACGGCAACTGGCAGAACGGTCCATGCTATTTCAGCGCGAATGCCGTTTCCCTGGGATATGTGGCAAAACTTTTCTCATATCTTACCGGCACGGACTTCCTCCAGCATCCGTGGTACCGGAATTCCGGAATAGGAGTGGCATACAGCTGGCTGCCGGGCTCAATGTCGGCAGGCTTCGGGGACGGACATGAGCAGATGAATCCGAAGCCTCTCCGAATCAGGAGCGCATACGCCGACTTTATCGCAAGGGAACTCGGAGACCCTTATGCAGCCTGGTATTCTTCTCTGAATGACAGATACTGCAACGAGTCCGAAACCCGTTTCTACAGAATGGCTTGCGGCAAATCCCGTCCGCAAAGTCCAGAACTTCCCGAAAATGCACCTCAGGCGGTATGGTTCAAGGACAGCGGGGAACTTTTGGCGAACACCGACCTGAACGACCTTGACAATAACCTGAGCCTCAGTTTCCGTTCCAGCCAGTTCGGCTCAGGCAGCCATACCCATTCAAACCAGAATGCCTTCAACCTCCATTTCAGGGGAGTCCCGGTATACAGGTCTGTGGGACATTACATGAATTTTTCAGACAGGCACAATCTTCTTGCCTACAGGAACACCCGTGCGCACAACACCGTCCTTGTGGACGGAATCGGCCAGCCTTTCACGATGAGGGCATACGGGCAGATACTCCAGACCGTAATAGAGAACGGTTTTGCCTACGCTCTTGGGGATGCTTCCCATGCCTACTGCGGCATCAGCGAAGACCCTATGTGGATAGAGAAAATGGCTGCATCAGGCGTTGAGCAGAGCAGGGAAAACGGTTTCGGGGAGACGCCGCTCACCAAATTTTGGCGGCACATCTCGATGTTCGGCGACAAGGTGCTCATATATGATGAACTGGAGGCAGACGAACCGGTGTCATGGGACTGGCTGCTCCATAGCCCGGTAAAATTCAGCATCGACGGCAATGTCCTCAGGACGGAGAATGAGAAAAAGGATTTCCATGCGGAAACGGCAATTTTCGGAAGCGGAAATTTTGAGGTTTCCCAGACTGACGAATATGCCGCTCCGGTAAATGAAAAAGGGGCGCAGAGAGGGGAGGATTTCAGCAGGGAGTGGTCTCTTACGGCCAGGTTCAGTCCAGAAAAGAAGGTCAGGGTGCTCGCCTTGATTCAGGTCAAGGACGGCAAGGTCAGCATGGAGAAGATTGTCCGTGAAGATGAGGACACGTTCAGGTTCGGCGACTGGACAATCGAGGCGGAAATGAACCCGGACAAACCGGCCATGCTGCATGTCTCCAACACGTCCGAAAACATAGACTTCAAGTATGAAGACGGCAAGGCCGTAATAAACAGATAATTAATAATATAATGAAAAAACATACACTGATTTTGACAACTGCGGCCATTGCCGCAATATTGTGCCCTTCCTGCGGAAACGACAACCGGGAATGGGTGGACAATGCCCTCGATACCGCTGCATATCAGCTGGACATGACTGCGAAGAAGGTTGAAGGGACGGGATTCATACCGAGGACGGTATGGACGGGATACGACGTTGACTTTCTTGCATCCCAGCTCGAAAAGGATCCGTCCGAATTTGTGGATTCCCTTTGGGCCAACCCTCCGGCAGATTCTTTGGGGCGGCTGAAACTCGGCGGCATATATGACTGGACGAGCGGCTTCTTCCCGGGAAGCCTGTGGTATGCCTACGAACTTACCGGCAAGGAAAATCTCAGGAAAGAGGCGGAACATTACACTAACCTCCTCTATCCGGTAAGGAACTATAAGGTGACACACGACATCGGTTTCATGATAAACTGCAGTTACGGCAACGCGTTGAGGCTTACGCACAACGATACAATCAAGAATGTCATCGTGGAGACCGCCAAGACATTGTGCGACCGTTTCGACTACAGGATAGGCTGCATCCGTTCATGGGATTTCGGCACGTGGAACTTTCCTGTCATCATAGACAACATGATGAATCTCGATCTTCTTTTCCTGGCGAGCAAGATTACCGGAGACCCCGGCTACAAGGAAATTGCCGCAAAGCACGCCATGACGACAATGAAAAATCATTTCCGTCCGGACTATACCTCATACCATGTGGTAAGTTACAATGATGACGGTACGGTAGAATGCCGGCAGACGCATCAGGGCAAAAATGACGAGTCCTCATGGTCCCGCGGGCAGGCATGGGGCGTATATGGATATACTTCATGTTTCAGGGAGACCGGAGATTCCGTATTCCTGAACCAGGCTGTGGCGATTGCGGACATGATAATGAAAAGGAATGTGGCCGCAGATCTGATCCCGTACTGGGATTTCGACGCACCGGTCACGGAGGAAACTCCGCGCGACGCTTCTGCTGCCGCTGTCATCGCATCCGCATTCATCGAGCTCAGCACTTTCGTGCCCGGGGAGAAGGGCAAAGAATATTTTACATACGCAGAAAATATCCTCAAGACCCTTTCTTCCGAAAAATATCTTGCAGCCAAAGGAGAGAATGCAGGATTTGTGCTGATGCATTCCACAGGGTCGCTTCCTAACGGAACAGAAATAGACGCACCGTTGAACTATGCAGACTATTACTATCTTGAAGCACTGAAACGCTATATTGATCTCAAGAAATGAAACCTTACTTTTATCTGATATTGTCTCTGCCTCTGGCAATGTCCGGACTCCAGGCTTACGCACAGGATGCCATTACGGTAACCGGTGTCGTTGCCGATGAGGAAGGCGTGCCCGTCATAGGCGCGAGCGTGAGGATAAAGGGGCATACGGAAGTCGGGACAATCACCGACATCGACGGGAAATATGCCATAAAGGCCGACAGGAATGCCTCTCTCCAGTTTTCCTACATCGGGATGCTGACCGAAGAAGTGTCTGTTGACGGGAGGAATACTGTCGATGTCGTCATGAAGTACGACTATACTGAACTCAACGAGGTCGTGGTCATCGGTTACGGTGCTTCCAAAAGGAGCGAACTGACGGGGTCCGTATCTTCCGTGAAGGCGGAGGAAATCATGGACACCCCGACTTCGGATGTGGCACAGGCGCTGGCAGGACGTGTGGCCGGCGTGCAGATAACGCAGGCAGACGGGGCTCCGGGTGCTGAGATGTCGATACGAGTACGCGGAGGGATGTCCATTACCCAGAGCAACGAACCGCTTTACGTAATTGACGGTTTTCCGACGGAGGACGGAATGTCGGACCTCGATCCCGGAGACATTGCGTCCATAGACATCCTGAAAGATGCATCGGCCACTGCGATATATGGGGCGAGGGGAGCGAACGGCGTTATCCTGATTACCACCAAGACCGGAGGGGCAAAGGACGGGGCGAAACTGAACGTTAGTTTCGACACATACGTCGGCTTCGGCCAACTGGCGAAGAAACTTCCGGTCCTTTCTTCTGAAGAATTTGTCTTGATGGACTATGAGCGCAGCCTTTACCTGTATGGGGAAGACGGGGCAAGAAGTTCCCAGAACCGGTACGGTTCACTTATGGAGGTCCAGGACAATTATGCCGGGAGGAACATCGACTGGCAGGATCTGGTGCTCGGAAGGACCACTCTGACGCAGAATTACAGGGTAAGCGTGTCCGGAGGGGACAAAAATCTGAAATACGGCCTGAGTTACGCCTATTTCAACAGCGAAGGGGCAATGGTATATAGTGGAAGCGAAAAGCATACGGTCTCGTTCAATGTGTCGCACGACAACGGCAAGCGGTTTTCCGTGAATGCCCGCGTGAACTATTCCGTGAATACCGTGAACGGCGTGGGCACATCCGAAGAGAATACGCGTTTCAACAAGATGGAGCATATTCTCCAATATCGCCCCACTGCCGGAATAAACGGTACGGAAGCGGAACTGATTGAGGGCGAAGATCCCCTGTATGAGGATGACGAATCGAACCCGATGCAGAATCCTCTGATTACCGCCCAGCAGGAAAGGGATGACAGGGTCACCCGCAACCTCCAGATAAACGGCGGATTCACATTCCGCTTCAACGATCACTGGTATTTCCGCAGCAACCTCGGAAGCCGATACAGGATAATCCGCAGGGAGCAGTTCTACGGAGAACTCTCCGCCACCGCCAAGCGTTCCAGCATAAACGGAAGCGTCCAGTACAGCGAATACACGACATTCTCGATTTCAAATGTGCTGAACTACGACTACAGGCGCAAAAACCACAGGCTCACGTGGATGCTCGGCCAGGAATGGGTGCAGAGAGGCTCGCAGTGGGTACGTTCGTCCGTCACCAACCTTCCCAACAACGACATCGGGCTCAACGACATGAGTCTCGGAACACCGGGAGCAATCACTTCCAACGTGAACTACGACGACAAGCTCCTGTCATTCTTTACGCGTCTGAATTATAATTACAAGGACAAGTACATCGTACAGGCGACTCTCCGTGCGGACGGGTCCTCCAAGTTCAGCGCCAGGCACAAATGGGGCGTGTTCCCTGCCGTTTCGGCATCATGGAGGCTCAACGAGGAGGAGTTCATCAAGAGACTCGACGTGTTTTCTGATTTCAGGCTGAGGGCCGGCTACGGACTTGCCGGAAACAACAATATCGGAAGTTATGCTTCCCTCGATCTGCTGGAATCGGCAAGTTATCCGAGCGGAGATTCGGTTTCTGCGGGATATGCCCCTTCCGGAATCCCGAACACGGAACTGCAGTGGGAGTCCAACCAGACATTCAATGTCGGACTCGACCTTGGCTTTTTCCGTCAGAGGCTGACTGTCACTCCTGAATTCTATCTCAACAGAAGTTCGCACCTGCTGCTCAACTCCAAGGTTCCGGCATCCTCTGGCTTTACGACTATGGTAAGGAATGTGGGCAAGACAAGGAATATGGGCGTGGACCTGACCATAACGTCCGTGAACATCGACAGGAACGATTTTACATGGACTACCAACTTGAATCTGTCCCACAACGACAACAAGATTGTCGCCCTGTCCGGCGAGGACTATTTCCTCGAAGAAGCGACTTTCGGATATAATCAGAACACCCACAAGATAGAGGTGGGCAAGCCGATAGGACAGTTCTACGGCTTCGAGACCATAGGTCTGTATCAGGTCGACGACTTCACTTATGACTCTTCCACGGGGACATATACCCTCAAGCCGGGAATTCCGGGTCGTGACGGAGTGCAGCCGGGCTACTGGAAGTTCAAGGATGAGGACGGCAACGGCACGATAGACGACAATGACAGGAAAGTCATCGGAAATGCAAATCCGGTCTTTTACGGAGGCATCACCAACAATTTTTCCTACAAGGGATTTGATCTCAGCATTTTCTTCTCGTTCAGTTACGGGGCGGAAGTTCTGAACGGCACCAAGCTCAGCAACACCAAGACCGGAAGCACCAACAAGAATGTGCTTGCCATTGCCTCAAGCGAAAACAGGTGGATGACAATCGACCGTTACGGCAATGAAGTCACAGATCCTGATGCCCTTGCAGTGATGAACAGCGGAAAGACGGTCGCAGCGGTGGGTGATCAGGAGGCTGGTGACTACTATGTCCATTCCTGGGCAGTCGAGGATGCTTCGTACCTCAGGCTCAGCAATGTTACCTTGGGCTACAATTTCCCGTCCAAGTGGATAAGGAAGGCAAAAATCAGAAAACTCAGGATTTACGTGACAGGCAGCAACCTGTTCTGCCTTACGCCATATACGGGATTTGACCCGGAAGTCTCGACAAGGGGCAACACCCTTACTCCAGGAGTCGATTTCGGCGCATATCCGAGAAGCAGGACATTTGTGGCCGGTCTGAACATAACATTTTGAGTGATGAAAAGGACAATAACGATATTTTTTGCAGCGGCGGCACTTTCTTCATGCTCCGGTGTCCTTGACGAAAATCCCGGTTCATACTACGAGCGGGACGAGTTTTTCAAGAATGCACAGACAGTAAGAATGGGGATAACGGGAATCTACAATGTGCTTCCGTCCCTGTACGGAGATTGCGAGATGGCTTTTGCGGCGTCTGACGACACGTATTATGTGTCAGGCATAAATCAGGACAACAGCCGCAGGGACATTGCCCATTACAACCTGACCACTACCAATTCGTATGTCGAGACGGTATGGAACTATACTTACGATGGCCTCAACAGGGCTAACTACATGATTCAGGGTATCGAAGGAATGGACGGATATGAGGACAGCGAGGAACTGCACCTGCTTGTGGCTGAAGCAAAGTTCCTGAGAGCTTTCTTTTCGTTCAACCTCGTGCGCTATTGGGGAGATGTCCCGTACAAGACATCTTCCACAGGTTCGTATGAGGAAGCCTATCTTCCGAGAACGGACAGGCAGGAGATATATGATCAGATTGTCGCCGACCTTGAAGATGCCAAAATTCTGTCGTGGGCAGATGCATCCACCTCGCCTGAGCGTGCAACTCAGGGAGCTGTCAGGGCTCTGCTGATGAGGGTTCTCCTTTTCAGGGCAGGCTACAGCCTCGGAATGGACGGTGCCCTTCATAGGCCGGATGAGGATGCCCGTATGGAATACTTCACGGCAGTGACCAGAGAATGGGAAGCATTCGAGCAGAACGGTTACCACGGTTTCTATGACGGCGGTTACGAGGCCCTTTTCCGCTCTTTCTCCGAAGGGGTGCTCAATTCAAAGGAAAGCATCTTCGAGGTGGCTTTCTATACCGAGGACGGGCGTACTGGCGCACGGGGCTACTGGGGCACATACAACGGCCCTCTTGTGGCGGCTCCCGGCATAGATCCGACAGAGACTGACAGTTACATGGGCAGGGCGAACGCCATGTTCAGGGTAATCCCGGAATGGAGAGACTTTTTCGAATATTCCGAGGAGGAAGGAGGTGTGAGGGACGAGAGGCGCGATGTCATGGTCTGCACCTATCAGTACAACTGGAACAGCGACACATACTCCCACGAGAAACAGGACAACATCGACAGGCCGAAGCAATGGTATCCGGGGAAATGGCGCAGGGAATGGATGCCGCTCGGCTACAAGGACCCGAACATCACGGACGTGAACTATTGCAACATGAGATATGCGGACGTTGTCCTCATGGCTGCCGAGGCATATAATGAGATAGGGGAGACGGGCAAGGCATGGACGCTCCTGAACAGCGTCAGAAGCCGTGCGGGAGCAACGGAGATCACATCCTCCAACTACGCTTCGCTCATGAAGTCCCCTAAAGTCTATGACCTGCCTTTCATCGATGACAGCGACGAGGCAGGGAAATTCAGGACGGCACTGTTCTGGGAGAGGGGATTCGAACTCGCCTTTGAGGGACACAGGAAATTCGACCTCATCCGCTGGGGCATACTGAAGGAGGCCCTTGCCCTCCCTGCCGAGCACAACACAAGGGCGAACCAGGGAGAGGATGCCTTCATCGCAGGCTCAACATTTCAGAGTGGCAAGCATGAACTTTTCCCTATTCCGCTCGACGAGATACAGGCAAACCGCCTCCTCAACAATACCAACAACCCTAATTATTGATTGACAAACACTTTAATGATGAACGGAAAAATAATATCGACAGTGGTGATGCTGCTGTTTTCGTTGGTCGCATTGCAGAATACGGAAGCAGCGGCGGGACAGCCGGGAGCGGCTTCGGCAGTGGACCAGCCGCCGTACAAATACATGGAGAGAGGGGTGAAGACCAAACTCGAAGACCTGAAGCCCGCCACATCCGGGAAGTCCTCGTCAGACCGGACCGCCTCCGGGCAAGGCAAAACTGAAGACAGGTCTGGAAAAACTCCGGTCATATCTTCAGGCAGCCGATATGTGGCGATGAAGACCAATATCGCCTATTATGCCGGTGCGGTGGCAAATCTCGGGGTGGAGGTGCAGCTGCATCCTCATTTCAGCCTCGACATGCCGGTGAACTTGAGTTTCTGGGACATGGAAAGGGCGCACGGGCTGAGGCTCGTGATGTTCCAGCCGGAAGCGCGCTGGTGGCCGTCAAAGGCCGGTTCCGGCCATTTCGTGGGCGTGCATGCCCATGTGGCAGGATTCAACGTGCAGTGGAACGATTACCGCTATCAGTCGGCCGGCAGGCCTATGCTGGGAGCAGGAATTTCCTACGGATATTCGCTGCGGATTTCAGACCATTGGAATTTCGAGTTCAACATCGGGGCAGGATATGCGAATTTCAAGTATGACAGGTTCTACAATGTTGACAACGGTGCGCAGACCGGAGGAGGCGAATACGACTACTGGGGAATAACCAGGCTGGGACTGTCTCTGGTCTATAAATTTTAATCCACATCAAAAACGTATGACAATGAAAAAGCATATTTTCTGTATCATGGCGATGCTGCCGCTTCTCGGAGGCTGTCTCATGGAGTATCCCGAAATGACCGAAGAAGGGGAACTCGGGGTTGACCCTACCTCCGTCAAAGTGGACATAAAGATTTCTGCTGATTTGGATTTGGGCGACGAAAGCCAGAACTATACCGATGAAGATGCGGTTTACAGGCACAGGATTATCGTCGCCGCATACGATGCCGTGACACGCATGCTCGAAGAAAGGGAAGTGCTCTACGAAGACCTTTCCGAGTCCGGCACGCTGAGGACAAACGTCTCTTTCAGCCTTCATGCAAAGGAATACAGGTTTGTGGTATGGGCAGACCTTGTGAGTGATGCCGAAAACGGGGTCTATTACAATGCCGATGACCTTGTAAGCATCCTGTATGCGGACAACAACTACCGCGGGCAGACCATATACAAGGATGCCTTCTATTGTTCCGTTGCCGAAGATTTTTCGGACTTCAAGGATGAATGGGGTGCGGAGCAGACCGTGGAACTGCAACTGGAAAGGCCGATGGGTGTGTATGAACTTGTGGCGAATGACCTCGACCGGTTCAGGACCAAAGTCGAAAACGGGGAGATTTCCGGAGAGACTTTTCTCGCAAGGGTAAGTTACAACGGCTTTCTTCCGGCAGGCTTCAACGCATACGACGGCATCACCAAGCATGCGTTCAGGTATCTGACATTCCGCAGGACGCTCAGGATTCCGTACGATGACTCGCAGGAGATGTCCCTCGTGTTCGACTATGTCTTCATGGACGAGGATCAGGAGACAATTCCTCTGACCCTCGACATCCTTAACGCAGCCAACAACGACATTGTAGCCAGCACGACGATTGACGTGACCTGCACCAAAAACGAAAGGACTGTAATCACGAGGCCTTTCCTCACGAGCCAGCCCGGCGACGGAATCGGCATAGACTCCGATTTTGAGGAAAGCGACGACGTGGATTTGGGAATAATTTAGAAACTATTTAGGAAAATATACAACAACATCAGTCTATCATGAAAAAGATACTGCTTTGGACAGCAGCGGCCATGTGCCTTTCTGCTTCCGTATCATGCAACAAGGAAACCCCCGACTTTTCAGCAGGGGCAGCCGGAACACCTGTGACAATCACGGCGGACATACCGGACCTCTCGTCCAAGTCAGTGCCTCAGGCATCTGAAAACCATGCGCTCAGATGCATTCTCGTAGTTGATTATCCTACGGCTGCAGACGAGAGGCAGGAGCAGGTGGCGGACGGGACAAACAATTTCTCGTTTACGTTCACCCCGCAGGAGAGCGGCTACACCTGCCTTCTCTGGGCCGACTATATCGACGCTTCTGCAGTCGAGGAAAACGGCAGATATGCCGATAAATACTACAACACGCAGGACCTTCATTCCGTCGGCTATGTCGCTTCTGCACTTGCAGACGGCAGCCTGTTCAACAATGATGCGTGCGACGCCTTCTACGGTGTGCTTCCTGAGGGCAGGTCAGGCGTAACCCTGTACAGGCCATTTGCAAGGCTGACATTCAAAAACAGGGATGCATCCGCTGTCGATGCGCAGACCCTCAGCATTTCATACTCTGTCTATACTGCATTCAACGTGGCGAACGGGACTGTCGCCGCAGACAACAATACTGCCGTAATCTCGGCAACCGGAATCGCCCCGGCCGATGCTGCCGCAGGAGTGTGGTTCTACAACTACGTTTTCGCACCGGTTGACAAGCAGACCCTTTCTACGGGCGACATTACCCTTACCAAAGACAGTGATGCCCCGAAAACCATCCCAACCGATGAAATTCCGCTCGACGCCAATCATGACCAGGGCCTTACGATTACATACGGTGAATCCACGACTATTGATGTGGACATAGAAGGAGATTATGGCGTATCCGCTCCGAAAGTGGGAGATTTCTTCTATTCCGACGGCACATGGTCATCATCCCTTGACGGGGAAAAGACCGTTGTGGGAGTCATTTTCGCACTGGCTTCAAACGGCGGTCTGGTTGCAAATGATGTCCCTGCAAATTATGAAGGTTCAGAAATGGCCTCAAAGGACAAGGTTACAGGCTGGGTGGCAGGACTGAAGAATTTGTCGCCTACACCAAGATTCGCCAGTGTCGGAAGTTCAGGTGCGAATGTGGAAGGAATCAACGGCGTGAACACTGAAGAAACTGATATCTGCGGATATATGAATTCTGCAGCATGGTTGAAAAATACTCTTTCCAATGAAGGCACATATACAGCACTGAATGCAGTGGCTTCATACGGAGAGACTTACGGGGCAGTGCTCACAGGGGAGACGACTTCCGGATGGTATCTTCCGGCCATAGGCCAGTTGAGTGCATTGAGGACTGCTTATAATTCCGAAGGCAGTGCCGTCAAGGATGCACTGACAAGTCTGAACGCCGCAGAAAAAGCCGATCTTTTGGTTGAGGGGACAACTAGCTCGGCATACTACTGGTCAAGTACGGCCAGGTCGGGAGATCCGAATTCTGTCCGCCTCATAGGATTCGATCCAAGCCTGGAAAATCCGCTGAGCACCCATAACGGCAACTCAGGGCGTAACTGCCGCCCTGTCCTGACTTTCTGACGAACGCATCGCCAAATTCAGTTCAGGCCGGGAATGGCAGCCGCAATCGGCTGTTTTCCCGGCCTTTTCTTCTTTTTTCAACGGTTTCGAAAAATCTTTCAACATTTTCGAAAGGCATCTGCACATCTCGTATGGTAAATTTGTCATCGGATATTGCGAACGCAAGTCCCTTAACTGCATAATGAAAGATGAAACACGGACTATACCTTTTCCTGACATCAACCGTTGTATCAGCAATGTCTGTACTGTCATCCTGCGGAAAGGACGAACTGACGCCGGGGCAGGAGACCGGTCCTGCCGATGCTCCTGTTGTGGATTCTCCGGAAGAGTGGCACGACAAAATCAGGACACTGCCATATCCCAAGATGTCAAACGAACTGTACATCAACCCTTCTCCTCTCATCGTGCCGCAGAGCATGAAGACAGGGAAGTGGCTTCAGTTCGCCCTTTCGGATGACAGCAGTTTTCCTGACGGAAGGACGGTGTATTCGGATACTCTCGGGTGGAACATGTTCAATCCCCATACGGCATTGGCAGAAGGGACATGGTATTGGAAATTCCGCAATGTTTCCGAAGACGGGACAAAACAGGAATGGAGCGAG
>CALVDU010000121.1 GCA_944326375.1 uncultured Bacteroidales bacterium
TCACGAAAAGGGCTAACGGTCCGGGAGCATCAGTCCCTCTTGCCGGATTTCCGCACCATTCATTGGACATTTATCTGCCGAAATTGGTCCGTGCAGGCTACAAGGTGGCTGTCTGCGACCAGTTGGAAGACCCGAAACTGACAAGAAAGATAGTCAAGAGGGGGATAACGGAACTCGTGACCCCTGGCGTGGCATTCAGCGACCAGATTCTGGAGCAGAAGGAAAACAACTTCATCTGCGGACTCGCCTTTGACGGCAACAAATGCGGAGCAGCCTTTCTCGACGTGTCAACAGGCACATTTCAGATTGCCGAAGGCTCGCTTGAATACATTTGGACCCTCATTTCCTCGTTCGCACCGAAAGAATTGCTCGTTCCCCGCAGCTACAGGAAGGGCATTCAGGAGAAATTCGGTGACAAATATTACATTTCCACCCTCGAAGAATGGGCCTTCGTGCATGAATCTTCGGTGGAGAAGCTCAAGCGTCAGTTCGGGGTGGATTCCCTGAAAGGCTTTGCGATAGATTCATATCCGCTGGGCGTGACATCGGCAGGTGCACTTCTCGTGTATCTTGAGCAGACCCAGCATGCCGGACTGAAGAACATCTGTTCCATTTCGAGGATAGACGGGGACAGGTTCGTGTGGATGGACCGCTTCACAATCAGGAATCTTGAAATATTTTCTTCCGCTGCAGGCGGAGAGGGCGTTTCCCTTGTTTCGGTCATCGACAAATGTTCGTCGCCTATGGGCGCAAGACTGTTGAGGAGTTGGCTGGCAATGCCTGTCATGGATATCCCGGAGCTCGAATCAAGATACGATGTGGTGCAGCATTTTACTGAAAATCAGGATGATTTGAGGCAGGTGCAGGAGCGTCTGGGCAATATGGGAGATTTGGAAAGGATAATTTCCAGGGCGGCAGCCGGAAAGATTGCGCCGCGGGAAGTGATGCAGTTGAAACGTGCTTTGGAGCAGACTGAACCTCTCATAGGGCTTTGCAGCGGAAAGGGCTGCGCCCGTCTGGATGCTCTCATGAGTTCTCTCAACGGGTGTTCCGGACTTTTGGAGACTCTGACGAAGACAATGGCGGCAGACCCGGCTGCGGCAGTCGGCAAAGGCGACGTAATCGCAGCAGGCGTAAGCGACGAACTGGATTCCCTTCGGGACATTGCCGTACACGGCAAGGAAATCCTGCAGAACATTCTGCAGCGGGAAATAGACCGCACAGGCATCACATCCCTGAAAATAAACTACAATTCGGTTTTCGGCTATTATCTTGAAGTGCGCAATACCCACAAGGAGAGAGTGCCGGAAGACTGGATCAGGAAACAGACCCTTGTCAATGCCGAAAGGTACATCACGGCGGAACTGAAGGAGTATGAGGAGAAGATTCTCGGTGCGGAAGAAAAGATTTATGCCCTTGAATCGCGGCTTTATGCCGAACTTGTGGCGAAAATACAGGCCGAAATAGCGACAATACAGTCCAATTGCCGGGTGTTGTCCAGGCTTGACGTGCTTGCCGGTTTTGCGGAACTCGCCGTGACATGCAACTATTGCCGCCCTGTCGTGAACGATGGATTTACGATAGACATCAAGGCCGGAAGGCATCCTGTAATCGAGACGCTCATGCCTGCCGGCGAGGAGTTCGTGCCGAACGACATAATGCTCGACAACAAGATTCAGCAGATAATCATCCTTACCGGCCCTAACATGGCAGGAAAGTCGGCCCTCCTTCGTCAGACCGCACTGATTGTGCTCATGGCGCAGATAGGCTCATTCGTCCCTGCCGCTTCCGCTACAATCGGCTATTGCGACAAACTTTTCACGAGGGTGGGCGCATCCGACAACATTTCCAGGGGAGAATCCACATTCATGGTGGAAATGCTTGAAACCTCGATGATTCTCCACAACCTTTCTGCCCGTTCTCTCGTGCTTCTCGACGAAATCGGCAGGGGGACTTCGACATACGACGGAATGTCCATTGCCAGGGCGATAGTGGAATATATCCATGAATACGGGCATGGGGCGAAAACCCTGTTTGCGACGCATTATCACGAACTGAATGACCTCGAGACCATATATCCACGTGTAAAGAATTTCCATATTTCAGTCAAGGAGGTGGACAAGCAGGTCATTTTCCTGCGCAAGCTCAAGGAGGGCGGTGTGGCTCACAGTTTCGGTATTCATGTCGCAAGAATGGCCGGAATGCCGAAGCAGGTCATCGAGTCGGCGGAAAAGACCTTGCAGGAACTCGAAAAGGGGACTGACAAGAAGTCTGCGATGACTTCGAAGAGGATAAAGGCTCACAATGTGAAGGAGGGACGCATAGAGAGTGACGGGTCTTTGCAGCTTTCGTTCTTCCAGTTGGATGACCCTGTGCTGTCGTCCTTGAAGGAGGATTTGGATGCCGCCGACATCAACAACATGACTCCGCTTCAGGCATTCGACCTGCTCCGCTCCATGAAAGAGAAACTCGGACTTTGATTAACGGCAGTTCGACGAATCCCCTGGTGCTGAATATAATATATTCGTCGAACTGCCGTTAAGGATTTCTGCGAAATCCCTTTGTCTTAATCCCCAGTTGCTTCGCAACAGCCCCTTACTAAGGGGCGTCACCCTCTTTCTGCTCGCTTTCGAATGTCCACCGGACATTCTCATAAACCGCTCACGACCCTCTCCGGGAGCCCGTCGCAGACCAAGTGTCTGCTCCATAATTCATAATAATTACCGTCCCGACTGAGCGTAGCGAGTGGAGGGATCTGCTCATTCGTCGCCGATTCGGAATTTTCTGTAAAATTACAATAAATTCCGAATGGTGCAAAAATGAATTGTCTGCCAGTTGTTATTCAAATGAGAACCGGAGGCCGAGATTGAGATTGAAATTGAACGGTTGTTCGGTATAGGAAGATTGTATCTCGGAGCCGTTGTCGAAATGGTATATTACGCCCGGCTCAAGATAGATGCCCACGAAATCGGTAATCTTGAACTGCGCACCGGCCGACGCCATTACGGACCATTGCAGAGGCTTTACGGCCAGTTTTTCGGTGTCCATGTCACGTGTATCGTTGCTGTATGTATAGGTGTGTCGCACGTTTCCGCTCACGCACTTTTCAAGCATTCCACCTGCAGAGGCATAGATATTCAGCCAGTTGTTGCTCCAAATGCTGTAGCCCACGGCAAGCGGGACTCCGAGATAGTGAAGTGTCTGCCGTGAGTCCACATAATAAGAGTCACTTCCGGTGCGCTGCCTTGACAGCAGCCATGAATACATGATTCCTGTTTCCAGGCTCCAACGAGGAGTGAAATTCCATGAGAACGTGACACCGGCTTTTACAGGAAGGTAATGCTTCGAGTCGGTAGTCACGGTTTTCGTCCTGTTGAAGAGCATGATGCCTGCAAGTGCGCTTTGTCCGTACTGCATGGAATTGGTCGAAGCAAATTCGTTTACGGCATCACTATACCCGGAATGACTGTTTGCCTTGCTGAAAAACCCCGAACCATAGACGCTGAACGACACTTTTTTCTTTGGAGTTTTCTTTTCTGCCGCATCTGCCAGCAGGATGTCCTGCCAATCGGACGGATTGCGTTTTATTATGTTGATTTCTTCGTCGTCCTTAGCGTCATTGGCGGGACTTGTTTTTTTGTCTGTTGTTTCGGCAGCACCTTCGTAAGGCAGATTTCTCTGCTCGCTTTGCTCGGTCGGAATGACGTCGTCGCCCTGTTCTGTCGGAATGGCGACGTTGCCAGAATCAGGCAGCACCTCAGTCGTTCCGACCGGAGCGGAGGGACTTGCCCCTCCGTCGTTCCGAGCGTCAGTCGAGGAACCTGCTCCTTCATCCGCCATTTCAACCCCATTGGAACGCCCGGAATTATCCGCCACAAGGCTGTCCTGCCCCACAATTCCCTGCTGTTCTCCGTCAGGACGGAACAGCATCAAAAGGAGGAGAATTGCCGCAGCAATCCCCGTAATCCCCGACAGGATGCGCACCGCTTTCCTCCGGGCATCCTGCCCCTGTCCGCCGGCCGCGGGCTTTGATGACTCAACTGACGACAAGATATCCTCCCACAATCCCTCGGGTGCAGGTTCGGAATAAGATTCCATCTTGTCCTTTAATTGATTTTTCCAATTACGTTCCATACGGATTTCAGTTGTGCCTATATTCGTTTATCCACTTTGCCAAAAGAGCCTTTGCCCTGTGCAGTTGTGAGGCGGAAGAATTTTCCTTGATTCCGAGCAGTTCCGCTATTTCCTTGTGGCTCATGTCTTCAAATACATAAAGGTTGAAGATTGTCCTGTAGCCGTCGGGAAGCCGCCTTATCATCTTCTGTATCTCGGAAGGCGGGATGTCCTCCGCGTCCATGTCTTCGTCCCCGCTGTCCGGGAGGTCATCGTCGGTAAGGCTGTCGTAGTCAACGCTCATCATGTCCTTTGCCGATTTCCTGAGGTATTTCAGGGTTTCGTTGACCGTGATTCTCGTTATCCACGCTTTCAGCGAACCAGGCCCTCTGTATTCAAACTTGTCTATCGAGGAGAAGATTTTTACAAAACTGTCCTGCAGGATGTCCTTGACCGTATTTTTGTCGAGGACATATCGTGAACAGACGGCGTTCAGATAACCTGAATAGAGACCGTAGAGGTTTTTCATAGCCCCTCGGTCTCCATTTTTCAGTCCTTTTGTCAGTGTCTGTTCCGATAAGTCGTGCATTCGTAGCGTCAGTCAACCCTGGTCTTGTACTTGAACTGTACTGATTTTGTTTCTCCTGCCAAATTTTTCCACTTGAGCGTCATTGTGACTGTTTTTCCTTGTGTGTCAGGAAGATCGGACAATCTGAATGCCGCAATCCCGTCGCTTTCGTAATATTCCGGATCGTCGAAATTGTTGTGGCGGAACACTACCTCATATGGGTCGTCAGGATTTGTGCCCGTGACGAGGTTCACTTCGTGTTTCGTGTTGGTGTTGCCCCACCTTGTATAGAAATGAATCGTGAAGTAGCCGTCTTCAACGACCGTCCAGTCTTTCAGAATCTCCACGCCGTCATCCCCGTATGCTTCAATGTCATCTTCGGTTGTGCCTTTGGTAACTACGGCAGGCTTCGTGAGAATTGTGTCCCTCCAGTTGACCTGCACTGCCTTTGAATAGACTTCGGGATCGACTCCGGCAGGCATTTCCACCTCGGTGTAGTTCACGAATGCACGGACTTCCTTGTCCCCGTAAGGCAGGGAGGAATTGTCCAGCGGCCACAATTTGGTGTTGTCATCGAGCTGGAAATAGTAGTAGTTGCCGTTTTCTGCATCGGTAACCGGCTTGACCGTCACGATTGCATTCGGAAACCTTATGGACGGGTCGTAATCATAGTCATCGTCCAGGCATGATTGGAATAAAGGCAATGAGAGCAGTGCTCCCATTGCCAGCACTAATGTTTGAGCTTTTTTTAGTTGATCAGAAAGTTTCATATTTATTGCGTTTTTTAACTTGTTTCCAAAGACATAAATCCGCAACTGCCGGAAATCTTGCATGGCGGTATGAAAATTTCTGAAAATTTTGTCATTTCGTTTCTGAAACGGCTTCCGCAAGCCTTTCGGCAAGCTGCACGAATGCCGTCCCGTCAGGTCTTGAAGAAAGTGCGGCAGGTTCCCCGTCGTCTCCGGATTCGCGGATTCCCTGAACGAGAGGAATCTGTCCGAGCAGCGGAATGCCGTATTTTTTCGCCATTTCCGCTCCGCCGTCCTTGCCGAAGATATAATACCTGTTGTCCGGGAGTTCTTCAGGAGTGAACCAGGCCATATTTTCCACCAGGCCGAAGATAGGCTTGCGGATGCTGTCGTTGCGGAACATGTTGACACCCTTTTCCACATCAGCAAGGGCAACAGCCTGAGGCGTGCTTACGATCACCGCTCCGGAAAGCGGAATGTCGTGCACGAGGCTGATGTGTATGTCCCCCGTTCCCGGAGGCATGTCGATGAGGAGGAAGTCGAGTTCTCCCCACCTTACCTGGAGAATCATCTGTTTCAGTGCATTGCATGCCATGGGCCCTCTCCATATAAGAGCCTGCTCAGGCTTTGCGAAATATCCGATTGACATCCATTTCACCCCGTATTTCTCAATCGGCATGATTACGTCCTTGTCGCCGTCCCTGAATGCTTCAGGGATGGCTTCTTCCGTTCCTGTCATCTTCGGCACTGAAGGCCCGTAAACGTCGGCATCCGCAAGCCCCACCTTGTAGCCGAGACGTGCGAGGGCGACGGCAAGATTTACGGCGACAGTGGATTTGCCCACACCTCCCTTGCCTGAAGCCACGCCGATTATGTGCCGCACATTTTCCAGTTCTTCAGTTCCGAGGTCGAGCCCGGCGTGCTTCTTCGGAGCTTCGTCACGTATGACTGTCCTGATTTCCGGTTCAACGCCGGGAATGTGCTTGATAAGCACTGATTTGGTGCTGCCGATCAGGTATTCGGCAAGAGGGTCGCGGTGCTTGGAGAATGCGAGGGTCACGATGACCTTGTTTCCTTCGCTTTCCACTTTTTCGACCATCCCGAGCTCCACGATGTCCTTGTCTCCCTTTGCCGGGTGCTGGACTTCGCGGAGGAATTTCATTATTTCTTTCTCATTCATGATATCATTCGGTTACAAGGTCCATTTCGTCGATGAGCCAGCCTGCTCCGCCGAATTTGTCGATGATGAACAGCACATAGCGGATATCGACATTTATGCACCTCTGAAGGTCTGGTTCGAACATCACGTCGCTGCTCATGGATTCCCAGTTTCCGTCGAATGCCAGTCCGAGAAGGTCACCGTCCGCATTCAGGACAGGGCTTCCGGAATTTCCTCCCGTGATGTCGTTGTTGGAGAGGAATGCTATCGGCATCTTGCCGTCAGGAAGGGCGTACTGCCCGAAATCCTTGCTTGCGTAGAGGTCTTTCAGTTTCTGCGGCACGACAAATTCCCAGTTGTCCGGATCTTCTTTTTCCATTACGCCGTCCAAAGTCGTATAGTATCTGTAAATTACGGCATCCTTAGGCGAATAGCCCTTTACCGAGCCGTAGGTCAGCCTCATCGTGAAGTTTGCGTCAGGATAGGACGGCTCGCCCTTTTTCCATTCGAGGATGCCCGCAGTGTATTGTTTGCGTGCGTCGGCAAGTTTCTTCCTGCCATCGATTCTTATCTGCCTCGTGCTGAATGATGAATTGGAAATGGCATCACTGAGGATAGCAGCAGGGTCGGTCTTGAGCACGTCTGCCCCTTTTTCGGCAACAGCCTTTTCGAGGGTTTCTGCAGACACGAATGCGCTGGACGCAAAGAGGTCATCCACATATTTGCTGATGCAGGTCTCGCCCAGCGGCTGGCCTGAAACGAGTTCAAGGCGGCTTTCTTCAGGCGTGTTGTCGCGGTAGAATTCTATCATTGCGACGCTGATTTTCTTGTCGGTAGGCTCAGAATAGTCCTTGTAGAGCGGAAGTATGGCTTCGTATGCCTCTTTCAGGGCCTCAGTCGTGTCTTTTCCGTCCTGAAGGCTCTCGTTGAACACCTTTTTCATATATCCTGCGAATGCCGAAATTTCTATGCGTCCGACAGATTCGGAAGTCACCGTGCTCTGCAGTTCTGCAGCCCTGCCGTATTCGAGCCCTTCGGCTATGTCTGTGAGGGCATTGCCATATTTTTCAGCCCTTGCAGCATCGGCATTTGCCCATTCAGAGAATGCCTTTTCTTCTTCCTGAGCCCTTTCGATGATGTTCAGTTTGGCGAATGCCTGCTTCATTCCCATCCACTTTTTCCAGCCGTTGGATGAGCCTGCGTATTTGTTGGAATACTGGATGCGGATTTTAGGGTCGGAAAGCATGTCATCCATCATGATTTCCTGACGGATTGTCCTTGCTGCGATTCTGATGTCGTTCCTCTCTATCTGAAATTCGAGTTCAGGGGAAGTCTGGAAGCGGGTAGTTGTGCCGGGATATCCCATAATCATGGTGTAGTCACCCTCGTTGATGCCCTTGAGGGAGATTCTCAGATGTTTTTTCGGAGAATACGGAACATTGTCGGCGGAGTATTTTGCAGGATTGTTGTCCTTGTCGGCATATACCCTGAACACGGAGAAGTCTCCGGTGTGGCGCGGCCACATCCAGTTGTCCGTGTCTGCCCCGAATTTTCCGATTGACGAAGGCGGTGCGCCCACGAAACGTATGTCCTCGAATGTCTTGTAGAGGATGAGGTAATATACGTTGTTGTCGTAGAACGGGATAATCCACGCTTCGCAGTGCGGGTTCTTCTTTTCGGCATCCAGCCTCAGTTCCTCTTTTTTCTTTTGGATTGCGTTGAAAATCAGGTTCTCGGCATCTGCGCTGTCCTTGTATTGTGCCCTTGCCTTTTTCTCTGCCTTGTTCAGGATGTCGGTAACGTCCCTCATGCTTTCGAGGAAAGTGACCGTAAGTCCTTCAACCGGGAGTTCCTCACCCCTGTTCATTGCCCAGTAGCCGTCCTGGAGATAGTCGTGCTCAACGCTGCTGAGTTTCTGTATGCTTGCGTAGCCGCAATGGTGGTTGGTAAGCAGCAGTCCCTCGTCGGAGACTATTTCACCGGTGCATCCGCCGCCAAACTGTACGACGGCGTCTTTCAGGGACGACCGGTTGATGTCGTAGATCTGTTTTGCGCTCAGACGGCAGCCTCCTTCTTCCATTGTGGCTATGTTCATCTTTTCCAGGAGAGGGAGCAGCCACATCCCTTCATCTGCCTTTGCAGGCGTGACGGCGATGATGGCCGCAGCCGCGAGCAAATTCAATTTTCTTTTCATTATAATAAGATGTATTTGTGTTGTTTCTCCGGTATCCTGCCATGCAGGAATTTCCAGTCTGCAAAGATAGCGAAATTTTAGCGCCTGTCTGCCGAATTTGTCATAAGTGGCTTGCCGTTCAGAAAAGCACGGGCTCCAGTTCCTTGACGTGGAAACTCCTGCGGTGGTATGGGGTCAGCCCGTATTTCCGGATTGCTTCCACATGTTCTTTGGTCGGATATCCCATGTTCCGCTCCCATCCGTATTGCGGATATTCCTTGGCTATATTCCGCATGAATTCGTCCCTCCACGTCTTTGCAAGCACGGATGCGGCGGCTATCGGGGCAAATTTCCCGTCTCCCTTGACTATGCACTGATAAGGGATGCCATCCAGCGGCTTGAACCTGTTGCCGTCTATCAGAAGGAAGCCGGGACGGACGGAAAGCCTCCGCACAGCCCTGTGCATCCCTTCGATTGAGGCGTTGAGTATGTTGATGCTGTCAATTTCTTCTGCGGACACCGCTTCCACGGCAAAGGCAATCGCCTCCTTTTCTATTATGGGGCGCAGCAGGTCTCTCGCTTTTTCCGTCATTTTTTTCGAATCGTTCAGCAGCGGATGGCTGAAATCGTCAGGAAGTATTGCCGCTGCGGCGAATACAGGACCTGCAAGCGGCCCTCTTCCCGCTTCGTCGCACCCTGCCTCCACAAGCCCTTCGTTCAGATGCGCCAGCAGTCTTGTCTCATTTTTTGTTGCCATGCGGCAAAGTTATCGATTTCTGTTTTCGCTGTCAACCTTTTTGAGCATGGAGATTATTTCATCTTTTGTCCGGATCAGTTCCTGTTGGGTGCCGATGTAGTTTTTCAAAGTGGAGATTTCGTTGTTCAGACGTTCGATTTCGCCAGTGAGCCGGCTGACTTCGTCGGCAAATTTCGCCTTGAGGTCTTCCACTGCCGAACGGTAGGTCTCCTCTCTGCTGTCGGCAATCGTCTCGTCATGTTCCGGCAGATGGTAGCCTAAAATGAGGTTTTCGACTCCTGTGCCGCAGATTTCCGCTATCCTGATCAGGTTGTCGCTTATCAGCCGTGTTTCTCCGTTTTCGATGTTTCTGTATGCGGTACGCGATATTCCCAGCCTTTCCGCCATTTCTGTTTGGGAAAGGTTCCTGCTTTTCCGTATCCGTATTATGTTGTCCTTGACAGAAAGGTTATCCATCTCAGCCTTGTTGGAGTTCTGCATAAACGATAACAAAAGTATGCTGATTCGGGAGAAGCTCCGGGCAAGAAAAAGTTGTCATAGACAACTATAAATTGACAATAAAAAGAAAAAACATACAGAAAAAGAAAAATATCTTCCCAAAAACGACAAAAAGGCAACAAAAACTTGCTTTCTTTCCGGGGCTTTATCAGTTTTGCAAGAAAAAACATGGATTACGGCGAAAAATATGAATTGTTAGGAACTCTTCTCGAAGACGAGAAAGTCTACATGAACCCCGGCATGACTTTCGAGACTGTATGCCGATGGATGGGAGTATGCCCGGAAAGAATGGACGAATACGTCTATTCGAGTGTAGGAATGTCCGGAAATGAGGTAATTGAAATATACAGGAACTCCGTAGCCCCGTATTTTCTGGAAAAATACGGCATCGTGATATAGCCTCCTATTGCTTTTGACTGTTATTTTTTTTAGATTTGCAAGGATGGCGACATCGAAACACTAATTAATAACAGATAAAGATGAAATCTTACTCAACTCAAAACATCCGCAATGTGGTTCTGCTTGGTAGCACCAAGTCAGGTAAGACCACATTATCTGAAGCGATGCTTTATGAAGGCAAGGTCATTGACCGCCGCGGAACGGTGGAAGGCAAGAATACCGTATCCGACAATTCAGAAATAGAGCAGATCAACCAGAGGTCCGTATATTCCACTCCGCTGTATGCGGAATTCATGGATACGAAGTTCAATATCGTGGACACTCCCGGGGCAGATGATTTTGTCGGAGGCGCTGTTTCCGCATTCAAGGTCTGCGATACCGGCATACTGCTGATAAATGCCCAGCAGGGCGTAGAAGTCGGCACGGAAATTTTCTCAAGGTATGCGGACCAGTACAATGTGCCCCTTATCATAGCCGTAAACCAGCTCGACGGAGAAAAGGCATCGTGGGAGAACACTATTGAATCCATGAACGAGGCTTTCGGGAAGAAGCCGGTAATCATCCAGTACCCTGTCAATCCGGGTCCGGGTTTTGACGGGTTCATTGATGTCCTGAAAATGAAGTATTATCATTTCAAGGACGATAACGGTACACGGGAAGACCTTGAAATCCCGGCACAGTACAAGGACGAGGCGGAGGAACTCAGATCGGCCCTGATTGAACGTGCGGCCGAATATGACGATACCCTTATGGAAAAGTTCTTCGAGGCCGGAGAACTGACCGAAGACGAAATCAGGAAGGGAATCGGTATCGGAAACAGGGCTGGGGAAGTATTCCCCGTGTTCTGCCTGTCCGCAAAGAAGGACATAGGAGTCAAGAGGCTTATGGAATTTACCATAAAGGTCACGGCTTCTCCTGCGGAAAGGAAAAACATTACAAAGGACGGAAAAGAACTCGAGTGCAAGCAGGATGCCCCTACTTCACTCTTCATATACAAGACTGCCGTGGAGCAGCATTTGGGAGAAGTGGCGTATTTCAAGGTGATGTCAGGAGAGCTTACAGAAGGTCAGGACCTTGAAAATCCGGAGACCGGCGACAAGGAGAGAATCACGTCAATCTACGCAGTTGCCGGAAAGAAGAAGGAAAAGGTCACGGACCTGTTCGCAGGGGATATCGGATGTACGGTCAAGCTGCGTGCAGCCAGGACCAACACCACCCTTACCCAGCCGGGCACGGACATCGTGTATGAGCACATCAAATTCCCGCCTTCGAAATTCCGTACTGCCGTCAAGGCTGCCGAGCAGAAGGATGAGGAGAAATTGAGCGAGGCTCTCAACAAGATTTCGGCAGAAGACCCTACAATAATTGTGGAATACTCCAAAGAGCTGAAGCAGACAATCCTCAAAGGGCAGGGTGAGCAGCACATCAATATCGTGAAATGGAGACTCAAGAACGAGAACAAGATTGACATCGAGTTGTTCGCTCCGAAGATTTCCTATCGTGAGACGATTACGAAGGTGGCTGCCGCAAGTTACAGGCACAAGAAGCAGTCCGGAGGTGCAGGACAGTTCGGAGAGGTTCATCTTCTCGTATGCCCTATTGTCGAGGGAGTCGAGGCTACCAACAAGTTCAAGGTGGACGGCAGGGATCTTGTCCTGAACATCAAGAGCAAGGAATCCTATGACCTCGAATGGGGCGGCAAGCTCGAATTCTACAACTGTATCGTCGGCGGTGCAATTGACGCACGCTTCATGCCTGCAATCCTGAAGGGTATAATGGACAAGATGAACGAAGGTCCTCTTACCGGTTCCCTTGCAAGGGACATCAGGGTCTATGTCTATGACGGAAAGATGCACCCGGTGGATTCAAACGAAATCTCCTTCGTGCTTGCGGCCCGCAATGCGTTCAAGGAGGCGTTCCGCAATGCCGGACCGAAGATTATGGAGCCTATCTACAATCTGGAAGTGCTTACCCCTACCGAATACATGGGTGCCTGCATGTCGGATCTTCAGAACCGCAGGGCCCTTATCGAGGGCATGGGTACGGACAAGGGATTCGATGTCATCAAGGCACGCGTGCCTCTCGCCGAACTCTACAAATATTCCACTTCATTGAGTTCGCTGACTTCAGGAAGTGCTACATTCACGATGCAGTTTGCTGATTATCAGCCTGTACCTGGGGATGTTCAAGAAAAATTGCTCAAGGCATATATGGAGCAGGAAAAAGACGAATAAGTATTTTTATCTTTGCCTGTAGGGGCAGGGCGGATTGTTTTCGCTCTGCCCCTTGTAGTTTTGGGCGACGTACGTAGCATGAAGCAAAAGAATATGTTAATCCAATTTTTAATTTTTTTACGAAAATTTTGCATAATCTGAAATTCATTGCTTACTTTATATCGGAAACTGAAACACAAATTACGGCTTTAACTGACAACTATTAACCGACTAATTCTAACAGCCATGGTAAAACAATTTCTTCTTTACGCCATCATCGGCGGAATTGAATCGGTCACAATTCAGTGCCCATTTACGGTCAACAGTGATTCGCAGTTAATAATTACTCATATCAGTAAGTTCTTCTGACGGAACGCTCCTTAAAGAGTGGCGTTACGAAGATGCAAGTGACGAGAATTGCCAATTTTTCAATGGGCAATATTGGAAACGATACAATTATGTGGAAATTACGGACGGAAATTATGCATGGAAAAAATTTACATTTGAAATCACTCCAGAGATTTTGAACGCTCCTGAAAATCAGCCTGACACGGGGATTCAAGAGTGATTCGTCCGCTGCATGATATGACTGCTGCCGAATGTTGTCCGACCTGAAACATGGTCTTGCATAACATTCGGCAGCAGTTGTGTGGAGGAACATGCTCCAATAGGTTCAGTCGGCCTCTCGACGATGTTCTGGACTAAAGCCCCAACTCGACCTGGAAGCGTATGCCCCAGCGGTCGTATGCCGGATTGACTGGAGCTGTCATGTGGTTGTAGGACACGTCCAACTGCACTTTCAGGCTGTGCCCGATGATGTAGCGCGTGATTCCGAGGGTGCTCTGGTTCCATTTGCCGTATCCTACCAAAGGCTGCACGGAAGCGTCAGGGAACATGGTCGAGTTTCTCAAAGCCACTTCCCATTTCCTGTCGAAAAGATAACTTGCCTGTACATTGAGTCCTGATCCGGTATATATGTAATAGTCGGCGGCGGCATTCCCCGGAGCATCGTGAACAAGGCGTCCCATGTAGTCTGCCACGAGCCCGAATCCGCGGTATTTGAACACGATGTCGGCGAAATAAGAACCGATGTTCCTGTGTTCCCCGTCAGGAAGCAGGTCCCCTTTTTGTCCCTGCACCCGTAGTGCATTGTGGTTGAACGAGTACGAGCCTCCTATCACGAGTTTCGGGGTCTGTTCGTAATAGATGTCGCCTTCCATGAGTTCTCCGTTGGAATGGAATCTTCCCATCGGGTAGAGTTCCAGTCGTCCGGTGTATGCGAAGCCTCCGATATCCGAGACATTCCAGTTCCTGCCCTCTCCGAGGGTCACTGAAGCCTTTGCCGACAAGGCAAACGGGGATTCAACCTTGCCGAAATTGTATTCTCCGAAAATTCCGAAATCCCTGTCCACCGTAAATTCGCTGTTCACGATGCTCCTGTCCACGAACTGAAGGGCGCTTGACGAATTGACCCTTGCGCGGCTTGCCTTGATTTTGGTCTGTCCGAAACCTATGTTCCAGCTGGAGTTCGGGATATAGTAGATGATGGCGTCCCTGACGATGTTCATGTCCCCGTCAGGCAGAGGGTCGGCGTCGTACCCCGTGAATCCGAGTTGTATCGAGTACACGAATTTCGGGGAGAACAGATAGCCGTCAAAACGCAGCCTGAGCCGTTTTACCTGCGCTTCCGTTTCCGTGAGGCTGAACCTGTCGTTGAAACTTAGACCTACCATGTTCTGCATCCTGAAACGGATTGTCATTTCGTAGGATTCGTTCTTCGGACGGAAAGTGACCCCTTTCCCGACCTCTATGTTCGGCATGTTGTCGAGCCTGTGGAGAATCTCGACTTTGCCCCCGTCTATGTCGTCGAGGAAATTTTCGATGTTTTCAAGCGTTACCTTTGTTGTGTCCCTGTCGTTTTCCCCTGCAAAGGAAGCAATCGAGACAAAAAGTAGCAACGGAATAGCAAAATATTTCATTGTCATGTAGTTTTGTACCGCGAAGGTATAATAAAATAAATTTTTCCGGCACAAAAGTCCGTCATCATTCTGAAAAGAAATTGAAATTGTCTGGAAATTATCGTTATTTTACCGTCCTGAACCGGAAAAGGAGCATAACCGCCGAAAGCCATGATAGAAAACATACTGGAACCGTACATTTCGGAAAGATTCCGGAATGACGAAAAATACCGCAACGGGCACATCAGGATAATAAATCCCCTGCCGGGCATGGAAATAATGGGGCTTCACATCCCCGACATGAAGGCTGTCGCACGCAGTCTTGCCTCCACGCAGAGCCCGGAAACCCTGATTGCTGAATTTGAGTCGTCGGCGGAAAGCCTGAAATATGAGGAGGTCATGGTATGGGGATTTGTGCTCAACAAGGTCAAAATTCCTCTGGAGCGGAGGCTGGAGCATCTGCAGAAATTCGTGGAGATTATCGACAACTGGGCAGTCTGCGATTCCTTCTGCAGCGATTCCAAATGGGCGGACAGGCTCAAAGGTGAGGACAGAGACAGGCTTTGGGCACTCTTGGACGGGTATTTTGCTTCGCACAAGGAGTTCGAGGTCCGCTTTGCCGTGGTGTTCTCCATGTGCCATTTTCTCAATGAAGAATGGCTTGACAAGGTATTTGAGCGCATCAGGAGCATAGATTTCGGCAAGATTTCGTCTGAGTACAAGGATCTGAAGCCTCCGTATTATGTCCGTATGGGTGTCGCATGGTTGCTTGCCACGGCATTGGCAAAATTCCCCGACAGGACAAGGGCGTTCGCGAACACGTCGCCTTGTCCGGAAGATGTGCTGAAACTTTATGTGCGCAAGGCGAGGGAATCTTTCCGCACGCGTGATGTGCACCCGTTTTAGTTGCAGCCGTATGGCTGTGGCGGGGTTTCCGTCTGGGGTGAGCCTTATTTCGGGCGGATCTGACCGTTGCCGGTTATGACATATTTGTAGGTCGTGAGCTCGTGCAGAGCCATTGGTCCGCGGGCATGGAGTTTCTGTGTGCTGATGCCGATTTCTGCCCCGAACCCGAATTGTCCCCCGTCCGTGAATGCTGTTGACACATTGGCATATACGCATGCTGCGTCAACACGCCTGCAGAATGTGTCGATTGTGTCCGGATTTTCCGAAATTATGGCTTCGCTGTGCTTTGAAGAATATTCTGCAATGTGCTTCAGGGCTTCTTCAAGGCTGTCCACGGTCTTTATGGACATCTTGTAGGACAGGAATTCAGTGCCGAAGCTGTTTTCATCGGCATGTTCCAGCAATCCTGCAGGATAAATCCCGTCGATGGCAGAATAAGCCGGAGCATCTGCGAAGATTGTCACATTGCATTCGGCAAGTTTCCTGCAGATTGCCGGCAGGTCGGACAGCCTGTCCTTATGGATTATGAGGCAGTCGAGGGCGTTGCAGACGCTTACCCTGCGGGTCTTGGCGTTGCAAATGACAGCCGCCCCCTTTGCAAGGTCGCCGTCCTTGTCGAAATAGGTGTGGCAGATTCCTGCCCCGGTCTCGATTACGGGCACTCTTGCATTGTTCTTCACGTATTCTATCAGCCCCTTGCTTCCTCTCGGGATTACGAGGTCCACATCGCCGACTGCGTTCAGGAGTATGGCGGAAGACTCCCTGCCCGGAGGCATGAGCGTGACGATGTTTTCATCCATTCCGTTGTCCGACAGTACTTTGCGGATGAGGGTAACAATGGCTTCATTGGAGCGGGCTGCGTCGCTTCCGCCCTTGAGCACACAGGCGTTCCCGGACTTTATGCAGAGGGAAAACACATCAAACCCGACGTTCGGACGAGCCTCATAGATGATGCCGATTACGCCGAACGGTACGGTTATTTTCTTGATGTTCATTCCGTTGGGGCGAGTTGTTTCCCAAAGCACAACTCCCAATGGGGACGGAAGTCCCGCAACTTTTCTCATGTCGTCGGCTATGCCTTTCAGTCTCTCCCTGTCGAGTTTCAACCTGTCGTAGAAAGGATTGTCCGGAGACATCCTTGCGAGGTCTTCGGCGTTTGCCGCGATTATTTCTTCTGCACGGGCTTCTGTCTCGTCTGCGATTTTGTGCAGGATTTCCTCTATTTTGCCGTCAGGCACTGATGACAGCCGCTCCGATGCGGTGCGTGCCGCCTTGAACATTTCCCTGAAATTCATGTCTCAGAAATATTGTCAGTCAATATACAGATAATCATAGTGCACCAGCGGCCTCCCGCCCTTTTTTCCCGTCATTTCTGCGGCTTTTCTGCTGTCTGCCGTGACTTTGCCGAGTCCTATCTGATGTCCGTCGGGCGAAATGATTTTCACGATGTCGCCCTTTTCAAAATTTCCCTCGACTTTCGTCACGCCTACCGGGAGCAGGCTCGATGCCGTTTCCCCTGTCAGGGCTTCACATGCGCCTGCATTGATGTAGATGCTGCCTTTGGCGAATCCCTCCGAATGCGCTATCCATTTCTTTATGTGCGAGACAGGCTTTTCCGAGGCGATGAAACGTGTGCATTCCACGTCGGGGGAGTTTTCGAGCACTCCGGGTATGATTCCCGGAGTTTTGCCGTTGGCGATTATTACTTCTATCCCCTCGTCGGCGACTTTTCCTGCTATGCGGCATTTGGTCAGCATTCCGCCTCGTCCGAATGTGGATTTTCCGGCCTGGATGTAGCCTGAAATGTCTTCTCCGCTGCGGATTTCCCGTATTACGGATGTGCCGGAGGCTTTCGGATTCCCGTCATATATGCCGTCGACATTGCTCAATATTATCAGACATTTGGCGTCCATCATGGATGCCACCATTCCGGAGAGTTCGTCATTGTCCGTGAACATGAGTTCCGTCACTGAAATGGTGTCGTTTTCGTTGATTATCGGAACCACTCCGTTTTCGAGCATTGCCGACATGCAGTTCTGCTGGTTGAGGTAGTGGTCTCTCGTGGAAAGGCTTTCCTTTGTGGTGAGCACCTGTCCGCAGATGATGCCGTGACGGCTGAACAGGTCGTAGTAACGGTTTATCAGCCTTGCCTGGCCCACGGACGAGAAGAGCTGCCTTGCCGATACTGCGTCCAGCCTTTTGTCCGTGCGCACGATGCCTTTGCCGGAAGCGACCGCCCCCGACGAAACCAATATCACTTCCGTTCCCTGTTTGCGCAATCCGGCAATCTGGTCCACGATGTCTTCCATTCTTTCCGTGTCCAGAGTGCCGTCTTCTTTTGTAAGGACGTTGCTTCCCACCTTTACGACTATCCTCATCTTACATGCTCTTTTTCAGTCCTTCTGCCACGGAGACGGAAAATCCCGCGTTCTCCATTGCTTCGAGTCCCTTGAATGTGAACCCTCCCGGCGTGGTGACCTTGTCTATTTCCTGCTGCGGCATCGTATTGTTGGTTTCGAGCAGGGACAGGGCCCCGTCCATGGTGCACATTACGATGTCCCTGGCTTCTTGTCCAGTAAATCCGATTTCCTCCCCGCCTTTCATCGCCGCTCCGAGGTATCTCAATGCGTATGCGATTCCGCAGGACGCGAGAGCCGTGCCTGCCGGCATCATTTCCTCGCTGACGCGGAAAACTTTTCCCATTTCCCGGAAAATGTCTGCCACTTCTTCATACAGGTTTTCGGGAACATTGCTCGAAGCCATGAACGTGACGCTTTTCATGAGGGAAATCGCCGTGTTCGGGATAATCCTTAGCAAGGGTGCTCCCGGTGTGCCGAACATGGTTTCCATTTCAGAAAACCTCACTCCAGCCACCACTGATGCCACAATGGTTTTCCTGAAGTCGATGACGGGCTTTATTTCTTCGATGACTCCGGAGAGTTGCCACGGCTTTACTGCCAATATTATGAGGTCTGCGCCATCTGCGGCTTTCCTGTTGTCGGTATATGCGGCGATTCCGGGGCATTTTTCCCTGAATTTCCCGATAGTGGCTTCCGTCTTTGCAGAAACGGAAATGTTTTCAGTGCTGATTGTCCTGCCTTTTGCCATTCCTGCTGCGATTGCCCCGCCCATGTTGCCTGCGCCGATTACGGCGACTTTCCGTATGCTTCCCATTTTCAGATTCTGCTCATCATGTAATCTTTAAGTTCGCTGAAATCCTTGCCGAGACTGATTGCCTGCTTTTCCTTTGTCATGAAATCACGCAGCCTTTGCGGGATGCCGATTTCCTTTCCGAGCACGCTTTCCACGGTCTCCTTGAATTTTGCAGGGTGCGCAGTTTCCAAAAATATGCCGCATTCTCCTTTTTCAAGTCCGTCTTTCAGTCCCTGATATCCGCATGCCCCGTGTGGGTCGAGGATGTAGCCTGTGCGTCCGTAAACGTCGGCGATTGTGTGCCTGATGGCCTCGTCGGTGTATCTGCATCCGCTGATGTCCTTTCTTATGGCTTCCGCACTGTGCCCGTAAAGGTCGAGGATTCTTGCGAAATTGCTCGGGTCGCCCACGTCCATTGCATTTGCTATTGTCTGGACGGAAGCCCGAGGGGTGTATGTCCCTGTCTTGAGATATTCGAGGAACACGTCATTGCGGTTGTTGGCTGCGATGAAGCGTTTTACCGGCAGTCCTGCCCTTGCTGCGAAAAGTCCTGCCGTTATGTTTCCGAAATTGCCGCTCGGAACGCAGAATACGGGTGCTTCGTCTATTCCTGCCCGCTTCAGTCCCGCTACTGCGTTGAAATAATAGAATGCCTGCGGCAGAAATCTCGCGACATTGATTGAGTTTGCGGAAGTCAGGGTAAATTCCGCATTCAGCCCCTTGTCGAGGAATGCGGTCTTGACGAGCCGCTGGCAGTCGTCGAATGTGCCGTCGATTTCGAGTGCCGTGATGTTCTGTCCGAGTGTGGTGAACTGCTTTTCCTGAATTTCGCTGACCTTGCCTTTCGGATAGAGGACAATCACGTCAATGCCCTCGACTCCGAGGAAACCGTTGGCGACTGCGCTTCCCGTGTCTCCCGAAGTTGCCACGAGGACGGTCACGTTGCCGTTTTTTCTGCCTTTTGAAATGAAATATGACAGCATCCTTGCCATGAACCTGCCTCCCACATCCTTGAATGCGAGGGTAGGCCCGTGGAAGAGTTCGAGGGAGAATATGTTTTCTTCGACTTTTACAAGGGGAGTGTCGAAGCAGAGTGTGTCGCAGACTATCTTTTTCAGGTCGTCTGCGGGGATGTCATCGCCGAAGAATGAGCATGCGACAGTTGTCGAGATTTCCTGGAATGACATCTTTCCTAGATTGCGGAAAAATTCGTCCGAAGGCCGGTCTATGCGTTCCGGCATGTAAAGCCCCCTGTCGGGTGCAAGCCCTTTTCTCACGGCTTCTTCGAGGGTTGCCTCCGGGGCCGAGCCGTTTGTGCTGTAATATTTCATCGTGTCAGTCGTTTTGTCCGTTTTTATTTGTGTCCGTTTATGAAGAGTTCGATGAACTGCCTGCCGGCAATCATGCCGTAATCGCCTTCGGCAGCGGAAAATTCGTCGAACCGGCTTACCTTGTCAGGCTTTTCGCCGCGTGTCCTGTATATCGTGAACGGGATAGGCTTGGCGGTATGGGTCCGTATGGCGCATGGTGTCGGGTGGTCGGGGAGGATTGCTATCGACACGTCTTCGTCCCAATTCCGGATTGCCTCCATGACGGGTTTGACTATCCGGTCGTTCAGATATTCGATTGTGAGGACTTTCAGTTGAGGGTCTCCGTCGTGTCCCGCCTCGTCGCTTGCCTCGATGTGCAGGAATACGAAGTCTTCATCCTTCAGGGCTTTGATTGCAGCCTGTGCCTTGCCTTCGTAGTTGGTGTCGTACAGTCCTGTTGCCCCTTCCACATCAATGGATTTCAGACCTGCATAGACTCCTATGCCCTTGATGAGGTCAACGGCGGAGATTACAGAGCCTTTGCGGATTTGCGGGAACTGGGACTGGAGAGTCTCCATGCTCGGCCTGTAGCCCGGCGACCATGCCCAGATGCTGTTTGCGGGACATTTTCCTGCACGGACACGCTCCACATTCACTGGATGCTTCGGCAGGATTTCCATTGATTTGAGGGTCAGTTCGTTGAGCCTTTCTGCAGTTTCTGCTGCCTCTGCCGTTTCCGGCTTTATGAGGAAGTCACTGAAGTTGCGTCCTATGATGTCGTGCGGGGGAGTGGCTGTTATGTGCTTGTTGCCGCCTTTCATCTTCAGAAGATGCCTGTAAGACACTCCGGGAAAGAAATTCACGTCTCCTCCGCCTAATTCCTTTTGCAGGAAACGGATGAGTTCAGCCGCTTCTTCGGAACTTATCTGCCCTCCAGAGTGATTCATGATTTTGCCGTCCTCGACGGTAATGAGGTTGCAGCGCATTGCCATTTCTCCGTCTTCTATGGCTATGCCCATGCTTGCCGCTTCGAGGGAACCGCGCCCCTCAAAGACTTTCGGCAAATCGTAGCCAAGAATGGACAGGTTTGCTATTTCGCTTCCCGGGGCGAATCCGGCGGGAATGGTGTCGAGCAGGCCGTTGCGCCCGAGTGCAGCAAGGCGGTCGATTTCCTGCTTGCGGGCTGCCTGCAGCGGGGTCTTGTTTCCGAGCGAAGGGACAGGTTCGTCTGCCATCCCGTCTCCCAATATTATCAGGTATTTCATAATGAATTTCGATAAATTAAGTTAATAATTTGGGGAAATCGAAATTGTTTTTTCTGTTTGTCAGAGCGGATGGACTGCAACGCCGCAGACCGCCGCTATGGCGGACCGAATTATCGGATGTTGGCGATACTTATAATGTCAGCAAACACACCCGCCGCAGTCACACCTGCGCCTGCGCCGTAGCCCTTTATCTGCATCGGATATTCTTTGTATCTCTCTGTCGTGATGAGGATTACGTTGTTGCTTCCTGCTAGGTGGTAGAACGGGCTTTCCCTGTCCACTTCCTTGAGTCCGACCTCTGTCCTGCCGTTGTCCATTGTGGCAATGAATCTCCAGCATTTGCCTTCTTCTGCGAGTTTTTTGCGTTTTCTCTCGAATTCCTCGTCCATTTCCGGGATTGTCCTCCAGAATTCGTCGAGGCTTCCCTTGAAGTATTTGTCAGGAATGAAAAGGTCTTTCTTCACGTCTGACTGCTCCACCCGGTAGCCTGCCTCGCGGGACAGGATTACGAGTTTGCGGATTACGTCCATGCCGCTGAGGTCGATTCTCGGGTCCGGCTCGGCATATCCGGCTTCCTTTGCAAGCCTGATCGCCTGGCTGAATGAGACGGTCTCGCTCATCTCGTTGAAGATGAAGTTGAGGGTTCCGGACACTACAGCCTGGATTTTCAGAATTTTGTCCCCGCTGTTGATGAGGTCACTGATAGTGTTTATGATAGGAAGACCTGCCCCGACATTCGTCTCGAAAAGATATTTTACGCCTCTTCGGAGGGCCGTGTCCTTCAGTTCCTTGTAATTATCGTATTCCGACGACGCTGCAATCTTGTTGGCGGCCACCACGGAAACGTTGTGTTCAAGCAGGCTCTTGTAGATGCTTGCCACTTCCGCACTTGCCGTGCAGTCCACGAATACGGAATTGAACATGTTCATGGCGAGAATCTCGTCCCTGAACACTTCCGGGGTGGACGGCGTTTCGGACTTGTCGAGACGTTCCTTGCAGGTGTTCAGGTCTATGCCTTCCCTGTCCATGATGTAGTGGCGGGAATTGGTTATGCCTATAACCTTGATTTGCAGGGATTTCTCTTTCATCAGCTTGTCCTGCTGCATCCGCAGTTGCTCGATGAGGTTGCTTCCCACGAGTCCGTTTCCGGCGAGAAATATGTTCAGAACCTGATAGTCGGACAGGAAGAACGAGTCGTGAATCACGTTGAGGGCCTTTCTGAGGCTGTCGAGCGATACCACGAAGGAGATGTTGGTCTCCGACGCACCCTGTGCACAGGCTATGACATTGATACCGTTGCGTCCGAGCGTGCCGAAAAGTTTTCCGGCTATGCCTGGGGTGTGCTTCATGTTTTCTCCGACTATGGCTACGGTGGCAAGGTTTCTTTCCTGCTTTATCCTGTTGATTTCGCCCATTTTGATTTCCTGTGCGAATTCTTCGGAAAGCACCTGCACGGCAGTGTCGGCATCCGCGTTCCTGACTCCGATTGAGGTCGTGTTTTCAGACGCTGCCTGTGAGACGAGGAACACGCTGATTCCCGATTTTGCCAAGGTCTTGAATATCCTGTAGTTGACTCCGATTACCCCGACCATTCCGAGTCCCTGTATCGTAATGAGGCAGGTATCGTTGATGGACGAGATGCCCTTGATTGCCCTGTCGTTGTTTCCGATGTTCTCCTTGGAGATGAATGTGCCTGCGGCTGCCGGATTGAAGGTATTTTTGATTTTTATCGGAATGTTCTTGTGGTATGCCGGGAAGATTGTCGGCGGATAGATCACCTTTGCCCCGAAGTTGCACAATTCCATTGCCTCCACGAAGGTAAGGTGCTCTATCGTGTAGGCATTGCTGATGATTTTCGGGTCGGCGGTCATGAAGCCGTCAACATCTGTCCATATTTCGAGGGTGTCGGCGTTGAGGGCGGAGGCGAGAATGGCTGCCGTATAGTCGGAGCCTCCCCTTCCGAGGTTCGTGACATCCCCGTTCGATGCGTCGGAACTGATGAATCCCGGAACTATCGCGATGTGCGGAAGTTCGGAGAACTGCTTGAGTATCAGTTTGTCAGTTTCGGCGAAATCGACAATGTGCTTGTTGAAGTAGGGCCGCGTCTTGATGAATTCCCTCGAATCGTAGAGGACGGAGTTGCGGATAGTGCCGTTCACGATGACGGAAGACAGCCTCTCCCCGTAACTTACGATTGCGTCTGCGGTCTTTGGGGACAGGTCCTTTATCAGGAATACGCCCTTGAAGATGTTGGACAGTTCGCAGAGCATCGTGTTGAGGCGTTCCTTGACCTGTGTCTGCAGTTCAGGGATTACTGTCTCCTCTGCCTGTCTGAAATGCCTTTCCGTAATGTCCTTGAGTTGCGTCTCGTATGAGGGGTCGCCGGATGCGGCTGTCCGGGATGTCCGGATGAGTTGGTCCGTAATGCCTCCGAGCGCAGATACGACGACAATGATGTCGTCAGTGCATGATTCGATGACTTTTTTTGCGTGGAGCAGACCGGTGGCCGAGCCTACCGATGTCCCTCCGAATTTCAGGACTCTCATGGGGTCAGGTTCTATTTTTAAGTTCGTTAAAATTCCATATTTGTCGCCTGCGGCTGCAGCCGTGCCGGTTTCCGTAAAAACACGACATCCGCCACAAAAAGCCGCGAACTACAAGTATAATGAAAAATCCTGAAAATCGGAAATAAAAATGATGCCGTCGAATGACGTTGTATGAATTTTTGCGCATAATCAAAAAACATGTGTATTTTTGCAATCTTTTCTGACACTGGCCGGTGCCGGAAAACGGGTGTACTTGGCAACCATCCGAATATCAAAACAAGACGCATGCAGAAGAATATTGTAGACCGGCGGACGTTATCCGTGTCTTTCATGCTGATGGCAATCGTGTTCAACGTATGTCTCATAGCATCGAACCTTTTCGAGACCAAACTTTTCATGGCCGGAAAGATCGCCTTGACGGGAGGCGTCATCATTTTCCCCGTATCGTACATCATAAACGACTGTCTTGTGGAAGTCTACGGCTACCGCAAGGCAAGGCTCGTGATCTGGACAGGCTTTGCCATGAATTTCTTTGTCGTGGCGGCTGCGCAGATAGTCAGGCTGCTGCCTGCGGCACCGTTTTGGGACGGCGGTCCGCATTTCGACTATGTGTTTGCAATGGCCCCTCGTGTTACCCTTGCCTCCATGTTGGCGTTTCTTTGCGGTTCTACTGTAAATGCATTTATTATGAGTAAGATGAAAATCAGGTCCAAAGGGCGTCGTTTTTCAGTCAGGGCGATAGTTTCGTCTGTGGGCGGGGAGACGGTGGATTCCCTGATTTTCTTTCCGATAGCGTTTTTCGGGCTTCCTGTAAAGGAGATGCTTGTCCTGATGATTACGCAGATAGTGCTGAAAACGCTCTATGAAATCATTATCCTTCCGGTGACCAACATCGTGGTGCGCAAACTCAAAAAGTTCGAGAATATGGACACCTTCGACGACAGAATTTCTTATAACCCCTTCAGAATTTTCGATATATGATGAACAGAAACAAAGCGTTGGTAGTATTCAGCGGCGGACAGGATTCCACTACATGCCTGTATTGGGCACTGAAGCGTTTCGACGAGGTGCATACCGTCACTTTTTCATACGGGCAGAGACACGAGACCGAAACGGAGACGGCCAGGATGCTCGCCGAAAAGGCTGGTGTGGATTTTCATCTCATCGACATGACGACGATAGCATCGATAGGGAAAAATTCCCTCACGGACAAGGCCGTTGAAATGGATGCCGAAAGACCGGAAGACGGATGGCCCAATACATTCGTTCCGGGGCGAAACATGTTTTTTCTTGGTGCTGCAGCAGTGTATGCCAGGGAAATGGGTATTTTCGATCTTGTCACTGGCGTTTCCCAGACCGATTTCAGCGGGTACCCAGACTGCAGGGATTCGTTTGTCCGCTCCATGAATGTCACCCTCAACCTCGCAATGGAGGAGCAGTTCATAATACATACGCCTCTGATGTGGCTCGACAAGGCGCAGACATGGGCCTTGGCCGAAAGGCTCGGCGTATTCGACATTGTCCGCAACTGGACACTCACTTGCTACAACGGCATTCCGGGCGACGGCTGCGGTCATTGTCCTTCGTGCCGCCTGCGGAGCGAAGGCCTGCAGAAATATCTTTCCGACAAGGGAAATGTCCTGAAGACGGTCGCAAATGTCTAATTTATAAGTCATGAACAGGGAAAAGGAACAACTGCACTCTCTCGGGAAAAAGACGGAATACAAATCCGATTATGCTCCGGAAGTGCTTGAAACATTCGAAAACAGGCATCGGGACAATGATTATTGGGTAAAGTTCAATTGTCCGGAATTCACTTCATTGTGTCCGATTACGGGACAGCCAGACTTTGCGGAAATCGTCATCAGGTACATTCCGGATGTGAGGATGGTGGAAAGCAAGAGCCTGAAACTGTATCTTTTCAGTTTCCGGAATCACGGGGACTTCCACGAAGACTGTGTCAATATCATAATGAAGGACCTGATCCGTCTGATGGATCCAAAATATATAGAAGTCATCGGGTTGTTCACTCCCCGGGGAGGCATTTCCATCCATCCTTATGCCAATTACGGCAGACCGGGGACAAAGTATGAGAAACTGGCCGAGGAGAGATTTTCGTCACATCTGTAGCATTTTCGTGAGGGCGATGAAATCCTCCACGCCGAGCCTTTCGGGACGCAGGTCGAGCATCGGCTCGGAAAGCAGGGCGGCAGCCTCGTCGGGGCTCTTTGACGCAATCAGCGGCTTCAGAGAATTGCGCAGGGTCTTGCGACGCTGGTTGAAACTCGTCTTCACCACGGTCTTGAACAGGGACTCGTCGCATCCGAGGGTTGTCCGGGAATTCCGTTTCAGCCTTATTACCGCCGATTTCACTTTCGGAGGCGGGTTGAAGGCACCTTCCCCAACGGTGAAAAGGTATTCGATATCGTACCACGCCTGCAGGAGCACGGACAGGATTCCATAGACTTTCGTGCCCGGCTTTTCGGCAATCCTTTCCGCCACTTCCTTCTGTATCATGCACACCACCTGCGGTACACGGTCCTTGTAGTCAAGTATTTTGAAGAAAATCTGTGAGGATATGTTGTATGGGAAGTTGCCGATAACGCAGAAGTCCCCGCTGAAGAAATTTTCGAGTTTCAGTTTCAGGAAATCAGCCTCCAGCAGGCTTCCGTATGCCTTCGGGAAATTCTGCAGCAGATAATCCACCGATTCCCTGTCTATTTCCACCATTTTCAGGGAAATGTCGCTCCGCTCCATGAGATATTGCGACAGCACGCCCATTCCCGGCCCGATTTCGAGCACATCGGCAGGCTTTCCCTCCGATGCCCCTTCGGGCACAAGGCTTTCCGCTATTCTTCTTGCTATGGACAAGTCCGTGAGGAAATGTTGTCCGAGTGATTTTTTTGCACGTACCTGCATCCTTCCCTGAATTTGTCTCCTGCGGATGTAATTGTCCGCAACTCTTTGGTGTTCCGGATGCAAAAATAGCGGTTTTTTTACTATTTTTGCCGACTGTATCAGACAGAAACAACAAATTCATATAAAATATGTACAGGACACACACGTGCGGACAGCTCCGTATGGCCGATGCCGGAAAGACGGTAACATTGGCCGGTTGGGTGCAGAGGACAAGAAAACTCGGCGGAATGACATTCATCGACTTGCGCGACAGATACGGGATAACCCAACTCGTTGCTGACGCGTCGGCTCCGGAGGAATTGACGCACACGGTCACGTCCCTCGGCAGGGAGTATGTCATCCAGGCTGTCGGCACCGTGGTGGAGCGTCAGAGCAAGAACCCGAAGATGCCTACGGGCGACATAGAAATAAGCCTTTCTTCAGTGAATATCCTGAACAAGGCGCAGACTCCTCCGTTCACAATCGAGGACGAGAGCGACGGCGGAGAGGAATTGAGGGCAAAATACAGATACCTCGACCTCAGGCGCAACCCGCTCCGCAAGGCTTTGGAACTCAGGCACAGGCTTGCCCACGAGGTGCGTAATTACCTCGACGGCCAGGGCTTCCTCGAGATAGAGACCCCATATCTGATAAAATCCACTCCTGAGGGTGCCCGCGACTTCGTGGTGCCTTCGAGGATGA
>CALVDU010000122.1 GCA_944326375.1 uncultured Bacteroidales bacterium
CATAAGTTCCATATTCTGCGAACCTGTAAGGATATACATCCCCGCCTGATGTTCCCGGTCAGTATGGGTCTGAAGATAGGAAAGAAGCGAGGGAACTCTTTGAACTTCATCAATGATTGTATTTGAAGGGTATGTGGCGATGAACCCCCGCGGGTCTTCCGACGCAAATTCACGATTGTCCAAATCTTCAAGAGAAACTCTTTTGTAGTCAGGGAACGTCAATTCCGCCAACGTGGATTTGCCTGACTGACGAGGTCCGGTAATCGTGACGAATGGAAATTTTGTGGCAAGTTGGCGTAACTTGGGCTGGATTGTACGGGGAATCATGGCAGTGTTATTTTTATGCAAAAATAAAATACAATTTTAGAATTGCAAAGATTTTGTAAGCAGATGTCTCGGCAGGCTCGATATGACAAGCGGGCGAAAGCCGGGAAGCCGATTGCCTCCGCAGCGCAGCGAGGACCGCAGAAGCGGCGGTTTCGCCTGCGGCCAGCAAGGCAGGTACATACGCTGCGGTCAGAACGGCAGATGATGAAAAAAGGGCTGCGAACCAACGCAGCCCTTATGGTATGCCCGCCACGGCGGGTCGGATTTCCCGAAGGGGAAATTTATTTCATACTAAAAGAAATATTTGAGCGACAGCATCATATTCCACGTTGAATAAACGGTGGAGAGCTTGTCATGGGTAGGAGCAGCGAACTCGTAAGTGCTCGTCGTCGTATCGTAAGTGAGGATGCGGTCGTTGCTGAAGTTGTCGGTAAGACCCCAGTTCGGATTCAGGAGGTTGGCGAGGTTATAGATGTCGAAGCCAATCTGAACGGTGTTGGTCTTGCCGCAAACCTGGAAGTTGATGTCCTGGGCGAACTTGAAGCTGAAACGGCTCTGCCATGGAGCAATCACGCCGCCCCTCTTGGAGTATTCACCCCTGTGCTTGCTGAGATACTTGTCGTTCTCGATGAATGCGTTGAAGGCATCCCTGTTCTCCGTGCTCGTGAAGGTCATCTGAGAGAGTTCCGACTCGGTCGGGATGTAGATAGGAATGTTCGCACCGCCGTCGCCGGTAACATTGTTCATCACGTAAGAATGCCTTGTGTATGAATACTGGCCTGCGAAGTAGCAGTGGTTGTAGCCTTCGTAGAAGAGTCCGAGTGTTGTTGCGCCCTTGTTGCCCTGAGGAATGCGGTAACTTATGCTTGCGATGAACCTGTGAGGCGAAACGAAGGCTGAATGTCCGAGCTCAGGAGTGTTGGAACCGTTCTTTGAATAAGTCATCGTGCTGTATGACGACGATACCTGGTCTCCGATACCCTCTGACACGGTCATGGACTCGCTGAACGTATAGGCAGCCATGAGGGAAAGTCCGAAATTGAAGTCTTTTTGGAGCTGTGCGGTAAATGAGCCGTAGTAGCCGTTGACCCCGTCGGTGTTGGTCAGATAGTATGGCTGGATGTGGTCGGTGCTGGCTCCCTCCTTGCTCGAAACGATGGCCTCGCTCTGCCAGAGTTTCCTCGGCCCAGGCTCGCCCGGAAGCTGGATTCCGGTTTCAACCTCGGTCATTCCGAGTTTGTGTGCAGTCACCGTGTAGATGTCCTTGCTGAACACACCTTCAAGCGTTGCCTTGATCCCGCCAGGGAGACGTGCATCCAATGCCAGGGAAGATTTCCATGTGGTAGGCATACGGAGGTGCTTGTCAAGGATTGTGGCTGCAGTAGGCGCCGCAGCGTCCTGACGGGTGAAGTTTCCGCCGTAGATTTCGTTCACGATGTCAGAGACATTGTCGTGGAACGACGGACCGCCGTTGCTGTTCACATATTGTATCTGAATGTTGTTGCTGTTGCCCATTGCAGAAACTATCCAAACGAAAGGAATACGTCCGGTAAAGATACCTGTACCTCCGCGGAGCACCAGTTTCCTGTCGCCGAGGATGTCCCAGTTGAAGCCCACACGAGGGGAAACTGCAAGACGTGCATTAGGCAGGTCGCTTGTACGGAGTCCCTTCATGGTCTGGGATGCGTCGGCAAGAGCAGCGAAGTCAGCGTTGTCGTTGTTCGGCACATTCGGATAGAACGGAAGTTCGAACCTTATGCCGGCAGTAAGTTTGAAACGGTCGCTGAAAGTGAGCTCATCCTGTGCATAGAGGGATGCCTGCATGTACTGGAAACTTGGATATACCTGGTCAAGGTTGTCGTTGTTCGGGAAGGTGATGGCAAAAGCTGCCGGCTCTCCGCCGTTCACGAAAGAATCCCAGCCATTATATACATAGTAGCCTGCACCACCCTGCATGTAGCCGTTCTTCACGTCATTCCATTCGAACTGGAGACCGGCGATGATGTTGTTGATGCCGATGCTGTAGCTGATTTCATCGGTAGCGACAACCGTGGACACCTGCCTGAGGTTGCCGTATGTGAACGGGTCAAGACCGAAGGATGCGACTGCAGCCGTCTTATTGTCAGCGTTCACGGTTTCAACGATATCAACCGTAGGGAAAACTCGACCAAAGAAATCCCTGTTTTCGTTCTGATATGAGTAGGTAACCCTCGCAGTGTTGTTCAGTGCACCGTCGAGGAAACGGGAGTTCAGTTCTATTGCAGCAGAGGTAAAGTTCTGATTCTGAACATATCTCGAACTCTCGAAATAAAGTCCATACTGCGAAGTCCTCGTGAAATCGTAAAGTGAATTCTGATTGAGAGGTCTCGTAGAACTTGACGGCGCATTGGATGCGGCATTTACCGTGTGAGAGAACCTTGCGGTCAATTTGTGGTTCGCATTGATGTTCCAGTCGATACGGCCCATGATTTTCCAGTCAGGAGAAGCGACGGAATAGTTCTGGTAACGTCCCGGATTGTAGTTGTATTTTTCCTGAAGGAAACTGCTGATGGTGTTCATGTATTCTTCAGTAGCCCAAGCTCTTCCGCCTGAACCTGCGGTCTCCGAGTCATTTGCCCTTGCAACATACGTGCTTCCCGGAGAAGTTTCCGGAGTGTATTCGGCATTGAGGAAGAAGAAGAGTTTGTCCTTGATGATAGGACCTCCCACGGTCACGCCGGTAGTGTTGTCAAGGGAGCGGCTGAGGGAAATCCTGTCGCCGTCCTTGCTGATTCGGTCGCCCTGCAGCTGGTCGCTGGAGTAGTAGTTATAAACCGACGCATGCCATGTGTTGGTACCGCTCTTGGTCACGGCGTTGATTGCCGCACCCGTAAATCCGGACTGGCGCACGTCGTAAGGAGTGATGTTCACTGACATGAGTTCCAGTGCGTCAAGGGAAATCGGAGAACCGCCGGCAGGCAGGTTGGAACCGATACCGAATGCGTTGTTGAATGCAGCACCGTCAACCGTCACGTATGATGAACGGAAGTTTCCGCCGCCGACCGCAAAGCCGTTGGTGGTCTCGGATGACTGCGGAGTGAGCTTCATGATGTCGTTGAGCGTCCTGTTTACGGTAGGCATGGAATTCATGCGGCGCTGGCTGATTGATGTGCTTGCGCCTGAACGGTCGATGTTCATTCCTGAATCTGTACCGTCTGCGACAAACACTGCAGCCTCAAGACCGATTGCCTCCACTTCGAGAGTGTTGTTGACGGTAACGGTTTCGCCGAGAGGCGCCTGTATCCCTGTATTTTCAATGGCCCTGTAGCCGAGACATTCTATTTTTACAGTATATGGACCGCCCGGAGTAAGACCGTTGAGACGATAGATTCCGTTTTTGTCTGAAACGGCAGTAAACTGAGAACCGGACGGAGTATGTACGGCAATGATGACAGCGCCCTGAACAGGGCCCTCGTTGTCGACAAGCCTTCCGCTGATTGCGGAGGTCGTGACCTGAGCATGTACGGCAATAGCGGCGAACAAGCCCATAAACGCAGTTACGATTAATTTAATCGATTGATGCATAATAAATTAATAATAGAATTACTTATTTTTGACCTGCAAATATATCATATTTTAAGAAATTTACAACGCAATTGCCGTGATTTGCCGGGGATTGTCACAAAAATTTATACAAACGGCACGGAAATTTGTCTTTTCAGGAAAATTGCATATCTTTGCCGACAATTCAGAAATGTGGAGAGATTTGGCTGCTTGCAACCACACAAAAAAATGCTAAAATGACATAGTCGCCGTCTTCGGCGGCACATCATGTATCGGTTTGTTTTTGTGCTCCTCATTTCTGACGGGGCTTTTTTTATGCCCCGGAATGTCCTCAGGCCGCCCTGCGGCTGCCGACGGAGACATTTGCAGAGTTTAAGACATATTAATACAGGAGATTATCATGAACTATTTGTTTACATCGGAATCAGTTTCTGAAGGTCATCCGGACAAGGTTTCCGACCAGATTTCGGATGCGATACTCGACGAGTTCCTCAGGCAGGACCCGGAAGCGAAGGTTGCGTGCGAGACATTCTGCAGCACGGGGCTCGTGGTTGTGGGCGGAGAAGTGAGGTCGGAAGACGCATACGTGGACATACAGACGGTTGCCCGCAGGGTCATCAACAAAATAGGCTACAACAAGGCGGAATACATGTTCGACAGCAATTCGTGCGGGGTAATTTCCGCCCTTCACGAGCAGTCACAGGACATAAACAGGGGCGTTGTCGTTGAGAATCCGGAGGAACAGGGAGCAGGCGACCAGGGAATGATGTTCGGCTACGCCTGCTGCGACACTGCGGAATACATGCCGCTCCCTCTCGCCCTGTCGCACAAGGCCCTGCAGATACTTGCCCGCATAAGAAGGGAAAATCCGTCAAGGATGCCATACCTGCGACCGGATTCGAAATCTCAGTTCACGGTGGAATACGACGAGTCGCACAGACCCGTAAGAATCCATACGATAGTCATTTCCACACAGCACGACGAATTCGTGCCGGCTGAACTCGGATCGATGACCTACAGGGAGGCTTGCGACCAGTACGGACAAGAACGCGTTGACAGGGCCATGCAGGCAAAAATCCGCAAGGACGTGGAAGAAATCCTCATTCCGGAACTCATCGCTGAACTTCCTGCCGAAACTGCCGCCCTTTTCAAGGGAGACCATATCCTTCATGTCAACCCTACCGGGAAATTCGTGATAGGCGGTCCGCACGGGGACACCGGCCTCACGGGGCGCAAAATCATAGTGGACACATACGGAGGCAAGGGCGCACACGGCGGCGGCGCTTTCTCCGGGAAAGACCCGTCGAAAGTGGACCGGTCGGCTGCATACGCCGCCCGCCATATTGCAAAGAATATGGTCGCCGCCGGTGTGGCACGTGAAATGCTCGTGCAATTGTCATACGCAATCGGAGTGGCACGTCCCGTCAGCATTTTCGTGGACACATACGGGACAGCCAGCAAGGATGCCTCCGGCAATGTGATAAGCGATGCCGCAATCGCCGAAAAAATCGGAGAACTGTTTGACCTTCGCCCGGCGAAAATCATCGAAAGGTTCCAGTTGAAAAAGCCTATCTATGAGCCTACTGCCGCTTACGGACATGTCGGACGGAAACCGTACAAGGAATACGTGACCCTCATGCGCGGAGGGAAAAAGGTGGAGGAGTTCGTGCAGTTCTTCGGATGGGAACTGCTCGACGAGGTGGACAGAATCCGCAAGGCGTTCAATCTTAAATAACATTCTTGGAGCAGACTTGTAGTCTGCGACGGGCTCCCGGAGAGGGTCGTGAGCGGTTTATGAGAATGTCCGGTGGACATTCGAAAGCGAGCAGAAAGAGGGTGACGCCCCTTAATAAAGGGGCTGTCGCAAAGCGACTGGGGATTAAGACAGACGGATTTCGCAGAAATCTTTAACGGGAGTTCGACGAATCCTCTGGGGCTGAGTATAATAAATTCGTCGAACTGACGTTAAATTATGAAAATCGGAAACATAGAACTTGGGGAGAAACCGTTGTTCCTCGCACCGATGGAAGACGTGACCGACCCGTCTTTCCGCTTCATCTGCAAGGAATTCGGAGCGGACATGATGTATACGGAATTCATTTCTTCCGACGGGCTGATACGAGATGCGAAGAAGTCGCTGGCGAAAATGATGACAACCGGCGACGAAGCGCCCATCGGGATTCAGATTTACGGGAATATCCCTGAGGCTATGGTTGATGCCGCCGTAATGGCGGAAAAGGCTGCGGAAATAGTCGGCGGACACGGGGCTGATCTTGTGGACATAAATTTCGGGTGCCCGGTCAACAAGATTGCCCGCCGCGGAGCCGGTTCAGGAATGATGCGTGAGCCGGACAAGATGGTGGAAATCACGCACATGGTCGTGGATGCGGTGAAACTGCCGGTCACCGTGAAAACGCGGCTCGGTTGGGATGAGGACTCGAAAATCATCGTGGAACTTGCCGAGAGGCTTCAGGATGCAGGGATTCAGGCTCTGACGATTCACGGGCGCACCCGTTGCCAGATGTACACCGGCGAAGCAGACTGGACCCTTATCGGGAAAGTCAAGGAAAATCCCCGGATGCGCATTCCGATAATAGGCAACGGGGACATCAATTCCCCGGAAAAGGCTGACGAGGCTTTCAGGAAATACGGGGTTGACGGCATCATGATAGGTCGGGCCACGTTCGGGCATCCGTGGATTTTCAGGGAAATCAGACATTATCTTGACACCGGTGAAATTCTGCCTCCTCTCGGGGTTACGGAAAGGGTGGCTTTGGCAAAGCGGCATCTTGCCAAGTCTATAGAGGTCAAGGGAGAACGTGTCGGCGTGCTTGAAATGCGCCGTCATCTGTCGTGCTATTTCAAGGGGCTGCCGGATTTCAAGGAGACGAGAATGAAACTCGTGACGACGAATGAACCGGAGGTGCTTTTCGGGGTGCTGGATTATGTGGCGGAGCGTTGGGGCGGAGCAGAAATTCCGCAGGCGCAGAGTGTATATGGAATTTAATTGCCATTTTATCAAAAATTTGCCGATATTTGCCCCTGAAAAATTTGGAGAATGTTAGACAGAATAATTCTTGCACCATATTTCATTGCACTGAAAATCAGGCATTTTCTCTATGACAAAAGTATCCGGAAATCAGTTTCCGCCGAAGTCCCGACGATCTGCATCGGCAACATCACTGTCGGAGGCACCGGCAAGACGCCGCACACGGAAATGGTCATACGACTTCTTCAGTCCACACCGGGGCTGAAAGAGAAGAAAATCGCCGTGCTTTCAAGGGGCTACAAACGCAAAAGCAAAGGTTTCCAGCAGGTTATGGCCGGCACGGACGCCGATTTTGCAGGAGACGAGCCACTGCAAATCAAGAACAAGTTTCCCGAAATCACCGTCGCCGTTGACGCAGACAGGGTGGAGGGCTGCGACTTTCTTTGTCATCCCGAAAAATTGGAATCGTCCAAGAAAGGCAAAAAATGCCTCAACAAGGATTTTCCGGCACCGGACGTCATAATCCTCGACGACGCATTCCAGCACAGGGCATTGAAACCGGCGCTGTCAATCCTGCTGATTGACTGGAACAGACCTGTCCACAAGGACTCGCTCATTCCGATAGGCAGGTTGCGCGACCTCAAGGAACGAACCTTGGCAGCGGACATCATAATCGTAAGCAAATGTCCTTCGTATATCGAGGAAGAGGAAATGCACAAATGGCTCAAATCCCTCGGAATAAAGGACTTTGACGAAAAGTCGAGAGAAGGCATGAACAAAAGCGGCAAACGTCAGACCGTGCTGTTCTCGACGATAGGCTATGATACGCCGGAACCTGTTTTCCCGGAAGGCGACACACGCTATGTCTATGCCCAAAGGGCTGTCGCATTTACAGGCATCGCCAACGACCGCCCCTTCCTGAAGCATCTGAAAGGCACGTACATGCTCATGGGACACATCGGATTCGGCGACCACCACAAATTCACCGCTTCCGACATCGCCGCCATAAAAAAGTCTTCTGACGCAAATCCTACCGCAATCGTCATGACCACGGAAAAGGACAGCCAGCGCGTCATCGGCCTGAAAAACATCCCCGAGTCACTCAAACAGAGGATGTTCCGCGTGCCGATAAAGGTTTCCTTCCTCTCCGAAGAAGAGTCCGAAGCATTCCTCAACCGCCTGAAATCCGTAATTTAGCGCAGTTTATACGACAAAAATTCGACATTTAGCGCAGTTATTCCCCGGCGAGGATTTCGTTCTGGACCTGGACGGAAGCGTCGTGGATTGCATTGAATACGGTAGAGACGAATTTTTCAGGGAGCCCCATCTCCTTTCCCCGTTCTATTACCTTTTCCAGCACGGAATCCCAGCGGGAAGTCTGCAGAATGGCGATATTGTTGCGTTTCTTATACTCGCCTATCTGACGGCTGATGTCCATCCTTGACCCGAGCAGATACATCAGGCTCTCATCTATGACGTCTATCTTCGCACGCAGCTGATGGATGTTCTCCTTGTATTCCGGGCTGTCAGAATCCGGTTTGCGGACTATCAGCTTCTTCATCATCTCCCCAAGTTCCCGAGGAGTGAGCTGCTGTTTTGCATCACTCAAGGCACAGGTCGGATCGCAATGCGACTCTATCATCAGGCCGTCGAGACCGAGATCCAAAGAAATCTGCGAAATCTCCTGAATGTATTTCTTGTCCCCTCCCATGTGGCTCGGATCGCAGAAGAACGGCATTTCAGGATAGCGGCTCCTCAACTCTATCGCTATCTGCCACTCCGGACGGTTTCTGTACAAAATTTTTTCCGAAGTCGAAAATCCCCTGTGGATGACACCGAGTTTTTTGACACCGGCCTGGTTGAGCCTTTCGAGAGCACCTATCCACAAATCCATGTCGGGGTTGACAGGATTCTTCACAAGGACAGGAATGTCCGTATCCTTGAGCGCATCAGCGATTTCCTGCACGAGGAACGGGTTTGCAGTCGTCCGCGCCCCTATCCATATCATGTCCACGCCGAATTTCATGCAGTCGAAGATGTGCTTTTCGCTTGCCACTTCCGTACAGATTTTCATGCCGAGTTCGTTCTTTACCCTCTGCATCCATTTCAGTCCGACCGCACCCACTCCTTCAAATGTGTTAGGATGTGTGCGAGGCTTCCATATACCTGCCCGGAAAACGTTTACGCCCAATGATTTCAGGCCCCTTGCCGTCTCCATTATCTGAATTTCGGACTCTGCGCTGCATGGTCCCGCCACAAGAATCGGTCTCGATTCATCAAAAATGTTCCACTCCGAAAGCGGAGCAATGTCTAGTCTTCGTTCCATAATATCAGTTCGTTTTATAAACAACAACCTTTTTTGGCCGTCCTTATCGTATTATTCTTTTAATCCGGTTCGCATCCTCGATGAGTTCACGTACGGCTTTGTCATCATAGTCGGCGATGGCACTGCGGAAAGCCTTCATCTTTTCGATATATGTGTCCATCACCTGGAGCACGTTGTCCCTGTTCTGAATGAAAATCGGCACCCACATGTCAGCGTTGCTCTTGGCAAGACGCACCGTAGAGGAAAATCCGCCCGAAGCCAGATCGAAAATATGCTTCTCATTCTTTTCCTTGTCCAGCACGGTCAGCGCAAGGGCAAAGGAAGTTATGTGCGAAATATGCGAGACGTATGCAGTATGCACGTCATGGCTTGCGGCATTCATGTATATGGGCCTCATGTTCAGGCTGTCATACAGACTCTCCACTGTCTTCACTGCTGCCGGATCCGATTCCTCGACATTGCAGAAAATACATGCGCGTCCGTCAAAAAGCCCCGGCATGGCAGCCCACGGACCCGAATATTCAGTACCTGCCATCGGATGCGTAGCCACATATCGGCCCCTTAAAGGATGATAATGCACGGAACGCACCAACTGCTCCTTGGTCGAGCACACGTCAATCACGATTTTGCGGCACTTCTTCCTTTTCTCTGCATCTTCACTCCCCGGACCAGCACCGTCTCCGCACAAGCCTTCGGCAAACATGTCAAGCACCTGCGGAAGCATCTTCACCGCCGCCCCTACCGGCACGGCAAGAACGACAAGGTCGCTTTCCCTGACGCATTCCTCAAAGCCGACAACTTTGTCGGCGAGTCCTATCTTTTCCGCCGCTGCGGCGTTCACGGGATCGGATTCCACTCCCAGAATCTGCGAAGCGAAACCTTTTCTCCTGAGTTCTATTGCCATCGAACCGCCGATGAGCCCTAATCCTATTATGCCAACGTTCATATTTGACTGGATTTTACAGAATTTCCCTGATTTGCCGGGCGGAACGGCGGAGCACATCGCAATTTGCACACAAAGAAATCCTTATGTAGTCACGCCCGTTCTTTCCGAATATGAAACCGGGGGTTATGAACACTCCGGCCCCATAAAGAATCCTGTCGGAGACACGCTCTCCAAGAGATTTTCCCTCATCCCCGGACAACTGCCCGGACACATCTGAAATCCCGTCCGGCTGACCGTCACCCGAGCAGGCCAACAGAGGATTGTCTTCCCGGACACGTCCCCAAAGGAACATTCCCGCGCTGTTCTTGTCGTATTCAGCACCCACAATGTCAAAAATCGCCCCTGCGAGTTCCCTGCGCCTCCGGTACTCCGCATTCAGGTCAGAAAACCATTCAGGGCCCATGGACAACGCAGCCACCGCAGCCAGTTGCAGAGGCTTGAACATTCCCGAATCCATCTGGCTCTTTACCTTCAGAATCTCCGAAATGACTTCCTTCTCCCCCGCGACCATTCCGATTCTCCATCCGGACATGTTGTGCGCCTTGCTCAGGGAATTCAATTCCACACAGCATTCCTTCGCTCCCGGAACGGCAAGAATCGACAACGGATTGTCATTGAGGATAAAACTGTACGGATTGTCGTTGCAGACAAGTATTCCGTGCCGCCTGCCGAAATCCACGAGCTTCCCGTAAAGTTCCATCGACGCCGATGCGCCGGTAGGCATGTTCGGATAGTTCGTCCACATTATCTTCACGCCGCTGAGGTCCATTCGCTCAAGAGCCTCGAAATCAGGCTGCCAGCCGTTTCCTTCTTTCAGGTCATACGGAACCATCTCCGCTTCCGCAAGTTTGGATGCGGAAGAATAGGTCGGATATCCGGGATCCGGCACGAGCACCTTGTCTCCCTTGTTCAGAAAAGCCAGTGAAATCAGGAGAATACCTTCTTTCGAACCGACCAAAGGCTGAATTTCACACGCAGGATCGAGCGTTACCCCGTAATACCTCGCATACCAGTCCGCAAACGCCTGCCTCAACTGCGGGATGCCCACATAACTCTGGTATGCATGATTTCCGGGCTGCCGGGCACTCTCCACGAGGGCATCGATTGCGGGCATCGGAGGCATTCCGTCCGGGGCTCCGATTCCGAGATTGATGACAGACGCAATTCCGGATGATTTCCTTTCGGCATTCATCCTGTCGATTTCCTTCAATTTACGAGAGAAATAGTATTCCTTGACCGAAGCGGTCCTGTCTGCGGGTCTGATTATCATAACAATTCCTTTTTTATTATAATGCAGCATGGTATTCTCCAAGTATGGTCAATCCCTCCATAACCCGACGGACCCCCGTAAGTGCCTGCTGGTAACGTTCATAGTTGTCAAACTTTATGTCCACATAGAAAAAATACTGCCATTCGCGCCCGGGAATCGGCAACGACTGTATTCTCGTAAGGTTCATGCCGTAGAACGACATTACCGTAAGCACATGGGCAAGAGACCCCGATGTATGCGGCAAGGTAAAACATATCGAGGCCTTGTCTATCATCTCCCGGGGCACCTCTATACCGTCGTCAAAAATGAGGAACCTCGTGAAATTCTGCTTGTAGGTCTCGATGCCGGCCCGCAGGATCTCCAGTCCGTACAGTTCTGCCGCAAGGGAGGATGCTACCGCCCCTACCCCGTACAGATGCCCTTCAGCCACATCTGCCGCACTCTTTGCCGTATCTTCCGACTCCACAAGCCTTATATGAGGATATTCGGAAAAGAATGCACGAGTCTGGTTTATCGCCATATAATGCGTCCTGACTTCCTTTATGTCCTCTATCTTCTGCCCCGGAAGAGCCATGAGATTCTGCTTTATCCTCAGGAAAACCTCACCCCTGATCTTCACGTCATATTTCCTCAAAAGTTCGAAATTCGGAAGCAGACCGCCCGAAACCGTATTCTCGATTGCCATAATCGCAGCATCCGCCCGACCCTCGTCCATCGCTGTATACAACCCTTCAAAAGTCGAACATTCGACTATTTCGGGGCACTCCCCCGTCGTCTCCGCATAGAACTGCCTTGCCGCCTGCTCATGGAAGCAACCGCTGAATCCCTGTATCGCCACCCTTTTCATCTGTTCGTCTTCAAGCAAAACAAAAAAGGCTGTCCGAATGTCCGGACAGCCCAAATTAAACCAATTTCAATCTAATTTTATTATACGCACGACTTCCGGACTATACCCTTTTCTGAGAATAGTAGTAAAAGTAAAAGCTAAATCGGAAATCGTTTCTCATAACAGACGCAAACTTACGAAAAAATTTTTATTCGGCCAACATTCAGACCGTAAGAATTTCTTTTTCCTTTGCGGAGACGATCTCGTCGATTCTCTTGATTGCGCCGTCTGTTTCCTTCTGGATCTTCTGCTCGAAATCTTTTTCCATGTCTTCCGGCAGACCGTCCTTCTGGGCTTTCTTCAGGAGGTCGATTGCATCCCTGCGGGCATTCCTGATGACGATCTTGCCGTTTTCGCCGGCAGACTTCACCTTCTTTATGAGTTCCTTCCGTCTCTCCTCCGTAAGCGGCGGCACGGAGCATCTTATCGTTTCGCCGTTGTTCTGCGGCGTCAGGCCGATGTTGGCATCCATGATCGCCTTTTCGATGACCGGAATCATCTTCTTCTCCCACGGCTGGATGACGAGAGTCTTCGCATCCGGAGTCGTCACTGAAGCCACCTGGGGAACCGGGGTTTCAGTCCCGTAATAATCCACCATGACATTGTTGAACACCAGCGGATTGGCTTTTCCCGCACGGTAGGTCTTGACATCTTCTTCGAGGAACTTGACCGCATCATTCATCTTCGTCTGTGCCCCGGAAAGGATTTCTTTTGCTTTGTCTATCATAATATATGGAATTTTGTTGTCTGTCGTATTATTTTCCTGTACCGCTGCCTATACATGCACGAGCGTCCCCACCTTTTCTCCGTCTATGAGCCGGCAGAGATTGCCCTTTGCATTCATGTCGAAGACGACAATCGGCATGTTGCCCTCACGGCACAGGGCGAATGCCGTCTGGTCCATTACCTTCAGATGGTCCTCCAAAGCCTTGTCGAATGTCAGTTCGTCATACTTTACTGCAGATGGATCCTTTTCCGGATCGGCAGTATATACCCCGTCCACCCGCGTGCCTTTCAGAAGGGCATCCGCCCCTATCTCCAAAGCCCTCAGGGCCGCGCCGGAATCCGTCGTGAAAAACGGGTTGCCGGTACCTCCGGCGATGAGCGCAACACCTCCTTTTTCCATGAATGCCACTGCGTCGTCCCTCATATAATATTTGGCGACAGGCATCATCGGCGTCGCAGTAAAGACTTCAGCCTCCACACCTGCGGATCGCAATGCCATGGCAAGACCGAGGGAATTGATCACCGTGGCAAGCATGCCCATCTTGTCCCCGTTCACCCGGTCGAAACCCTTGCCGGTCCCGGACAGTCCCCTGAATATGTTTCCTCCACCTATTACTATTCCGACCTGAAGCCCCTTCCTGATTGCGGAAGCAATGTCTTCGGCATACGAAGCGAGGCAATTCTCGTCGATTCCCTTGCCTGAAGGGCCCCCGAGACTCTCGCCGCTCAATTTCAATAAAACTCTCCTGTAAAGCATAAGCAAAAACGTAACCGACGGTGCCACCGCCGGATAAGACACGTGTGACAAAAATTTATTCAAACAAAAGTATCGATTTATTATGAAACTTGCAAGAAAGAATATATCTTTGCATACTCGTTGACAAGAGCGATCATAATTTTAGAACGACGATATGGCAAACATTTTCACATCTTCCATCGGAAAGAAACTTATAATGAGTATAAGCGGGCTGTTCCTGATCATTTTCCTCCTGCTTCATCTCACGATAAACTTTTTCTCTGTAATCGACTCTTGTACAGACAATTTCGGTGCTACGGACGGTCTATTTAAGATGGGATGCGATTTCATGTCCCTCCCGATTGTAACCATAATGGTTCCGGTTCTTGCATTCGGATTCATCATCCATATATTGTATGCGTGCATACTCACGATAAGCAACCTCCGCTCACGCGGCGGCTATTTCCGCTATCAGGTATCCAGCAAGGCCAAGGCAGACTCCTGGGCTTCGAAGAACATGATAGTGCTGGGCATCATCGTGCTCGGAATACTTGCTTTCCACCTTACCCATTTCTGGGCTGACATGCAGCTTCAGGAATTCATGGGCGAAGAAGCCAAGAATCCATATACCCTTCTTACCACCACCTTCGGGTCCTGGTGGAACGTGGTGATATACATAGTCTGGTTCGGAGCATTGTGGTTCCACCTGACCCACGGTTTCTGGAGCGCATTCCAGACCATCGGTTGGAACAACAAGATTTGGATCGGCAGGCTGAAGGTTATCGCCTATATTTTTGCGACAATCATTTTCCTCGGATTTGCAGCAGTTGCAGTCAATGCATGTATGGAAGCGCACAAACTGTTGAATTAATCAGGAAAAACGGATAACCAGAAAGCCGGCCGAATCAGGCCGGCTTTTTTTGTTGCCTTTTTGTACGGCATTTTCTTACAAACTCCTTAATATTTTCAAACAATGAAACAAAAACGTTATTTTCTCAGCGAGGCAGATCTGCCCAAACAATGGTACAACATCCAGGCAGACATGGTCAACAAACCGATGCCGCTGCTCAATCCGGCGACAAAGGAGCCCCTGAAAGCCGAAGACCTCTTCCCGATTTTCGCAAAAGAACTTTGCAAACAGGAACTGAACCAGACCGACAGGTGGATAGACATCCCCGACAAGGTCAGGGAAATGTATGCATACTACAGGTCCACACCTCTTGTCAGGGCAACCGGACTGGAAAAGGCTCTTGACACGCCTGCCCACATTTACTTCAAGAACGAGAGCGTAAGCCCTGTCGGGTCACACAGACTCAACTCCGCCCTTGCCCAGGCATACTACTGCAAGGAAGAAGGCATCAAGAACGTAACTACGGAAACCGGAGCCGGCCAGTGGGGAACTGCGCTCGCCTATGCCGCCAAACTTTTCGGTCTTGAAGCCGCAGTCTATCAGGTAAAGATAAGTTATGAGCAGAAGCCATACAGGCGGAGCATGATGCAGGTGTTCGGAGCACAGGTCACCCCGTCCCCTTCCATGTCCACAAGAGCAGGGAAAGACATCCTGACCAAGAATCCGAATTACCAGGGCTCGTTGGGAACAGCCATTTCTGAAGCAGTGGAACTGGCAAGGATGACCCCTGACTGCAAGTACACTCTCGGGTCCGTAATGAGCCATGTCACCCTGCACCAGACCGTCATCGGCCTTGAGGCGGAAAAACAGATGGAAATGGCTGAAGAGTATCCGGACATCGTGATCGCATGCTTCGGAGGAGGCTCCAACTTCGGCGGAATCAGTTTCCCGTTCCTCAGGCACAACATCCTCGACGGGAAAAACACGAGGTTCATCGCAGCAGAACCGTCGTCCTGCCCGAAACTGACAAGGGGAAAATTCGAATATGACTTCGGGGATGAATCAGGCTATACGCCATTGCTTCCGATGTTCACGCTCGGCCACAAGTTCGCCCCTGCAAACATACATGCAGGAGGATTAAGATACCACGGAGCAGGCGTAATCGTCTCGCAACTGCTGAAGGACGGCTATATAGAGGCCGTCGACATCCCGCAGACCGAATCGTTCGGGGCCGGCTGCCTGTTTGCACGTGCAGAAGGCATCATTCCTGCTCCGGAATCATGCCATGCGATTGCGGCAACAATACGCGAAGCCCTCAAATGCAAGGAAAGCGGAGAAAGCAAGACTATTCTCTTCAACCTTTCCGGCCATGGACTCGTGGACATGTCGGCATACGACCAGTATCTTGCCGGAAACATTCGGGATTACGACCTGCCTGATGAGGAAATCAGGAAAAGCCTCGACGCATCCGAATGATTTTCAGAGGCTCATACAGGCATTGTCTTGGCATTGAGCCAGGCTGCGGTCTCCGGATCAAGCCGGGGCGAAAGCCTTGCGCAGACTGAAGCGTTATAGGCATTCAGCCACTCTATCTCGTCCGCTGTCATCAGTTCCCTGATGATGGCGGATGTGTCTATATGGCAGACGGTAAGAGTCTCGAAAGACAACCATTCTCCGAAAGAATTACTGCTGTGTTCCACACACAAAAGGATGTTCTCGTGCCTGACTCCATGCATGTTTTCCCTGTACAGTCCCGGTTCGTCGGATGTTATCATCCCCGGGATCAGCGGCTGCGGATTGAAATTCTGCCTTATGCTCTGAGGGCCTTCGTGCACGCCAAGATAAAAGCCTATCCCATGACCTGTCCCATGGCCGAAATTTCTCGTATTCTGCCAGAGAGCGTTACGTGCCAGCACGTCCAGTTGGCATCCTGCCGTCCCTTTCGGGAAAATTGCCTTCGACAATGCTATCATTCCCTTCAGCACCAGCGTATAATCCTCTTTCTCCAGATACGAACACTCACCCATCGGGACAGTCCTGGTAATGTCTGTCGTACCGAAAATATATTGTCCTCCGGAATCGACAAGATACAGGCCCGACGGCCGGATAACGGCAGACCCTGTTTCCGGGACGGAATAATGCGGCAGTGCTGCATTCGGCCCGTAAGCGGAAATGTTGGCGAAACTGTTACCGCGATAACCCGGAATTGCCGAACGCAAGGATGTCAATTTGTCCGAAGCCTCCTTTTCTGTAACAGGACGACCGGAACGTACAGCGTTCTCCAGCCAGAACAAAAATGTTTCCATCGCAGCCCCGTCTTCCAGGAAAGCAGACCTCATCCAACTTATTTCCGTATGATTCTTAATGGATTTCCATAATTTAACAGGAATGTTTCCTGATTTTACGGCATCCGGGCCCACGGAATTCTCTATTCTCGAATACATTTCGAAATTAAGATCTCCGGAATCCACGAAAACCGAAAAATTTTCTTCTTCGCCAAGCAGAGAGGCAAGATACAGGGAAACCGAACCGTAGTCTGCGATTGTGACTCCGTCCATCTCAAGTTCCCTGAAACTGTCCTCGGTATCCTGATCCGGCATCGCCCCGTCCTTACGGGCAAACCACACGGCTTCCGACTGAGTGACAAGAAGATAAGACACCACATACGGGTTGTATTCTATGTCACTGCCTCTTACGTTGAGAAGCCATGCAATGTCATCAAGGGCCGAAATGAATACTGCATCACATTCCTGCATCATCATAAACTTGCGGAGTCTCGTCAATTTGGAATGGCGGCTTTCGCCCACGTTCTCTTCCGACAGAGTCATTACCGGACTGTACGGCACTGGAGGCCTGTCCGGCCAAAGTGCATCCGGCAAATCAGGGATGGAATACATGACGGCATCCCCGCAATCCCTTGAAATGACCGTACGGACATTTTCCGCTGCCGCCTTAGTCCAGCAAAGCCCGTCAAATGCCACGGAGGATACTTTCCCGGACAGCCACTCCGGAATCGGTTCCACTCCCGGCATGCCTGACTTGTGCAAAGTCATGCCGCTTCCCTCAAGTTCTTCCTGGGCCTGGATATAATACCTTGAATCAGTCCAAAGTCCGGCATGATCCTGGGTAACGACGATTTCGCCGGCCTCTCCCGTAAAACCGGACAGCCATTCCGCCAGTTTCCATCTCGGAGCCGGATATTCACTGTTATGGGGATCGGAAGAAGACACGATGACTGCATCCCACCCGTTTGCGGACATGATTTTCCGCAAAGTCCCGATTCTCTGATGATGTATGTTCATAAAGGCACTGTTATTTTGGAAAATTTCAAAACAGTTTCTTATGCAAGTTTACGGATTTTATGCGGAATCTGCGGCATGTTTTCAGTAAATTCCGCATTCGCGGCAAAAAAACAAGGGGCAGCTTATCCGGGAAGACAGGAGGCTATGATGGAATCTGAAATGAAAAAGCGGCTTTCCGGAATTCGCAGACGGGGTTCTGCCGTTTCAGAACTCTTCGTTTTTGCGGAATCCGCTGCATTTACGGCCGCCTCAAGATTTCCGAGCCTGAGCATTTCATGTACCTGTGCCTTCCCCGCTATCCTCTCCAATTCGGCAGCACTGATTCCGTCAGAAGTCCGGAGAGAGAGCATGACTTTCTCGATATCGGACTGTTCCGGAGCAAGAGTCTCGCTCTCACGCAACCCGGAAAAGTCGCCTGCGGCAAGATAGTCCGCAAGCGAAGCCCTGTTCCACGTCCGGACCTTCCTGCAGGCATCATACGAGTGCGCTCCGGGGCCAAGGCCAAGATAAGAGGAGCCAGACCAGTATGCACTGTTGTGAATGGCCCTTTTCCCCGGAAGAGCGAAATTGGATATTTCATAATGTTCATAGCCAGCCCTGTGCAGGGCGTCGCACAACATGGCGTACTGATGCCGGCACTGTTCGTCCGGAGCATCCAGGTACTTCCCTTCCGATACCATTTCATTGAGACGGCTGCCCGGTTCAATGGACAGCTGATAGGCAGAAATATGTTCCGGAAGGCCACCGGGCATGGACAAAGCCTGTTCAAGAGTCTTTTTCCATGTCTCATCCGAAAGGCCGGAGATTCCGAACATAAGGTCTACGCTAATGTTGCCGACACCTTGTTCCTTGAGCATGGCGTATGCCTTTTTCGCCGTTTCCGCATCATGCCGGCGGTTCATCCATCGCAGAATCCTGTCGTCAAACGACTGTACACCCATGCTGATGCGGTTTACGCCGAGGTCCGACAGGCTTTTGATGTATTCCCCGCCATGAATTATGTCGTCAGGGTTTACTTCTACCGTAAATTCCTCGAAAGAAGTATTTATGCCATTGGCTTTTATTGCATCAATGATAGTCGATAACGCAGAAGGCGGCAGCACCGAAGGGGTGCCGCCACCTATATAGAGCGTATTCGGACTTTCCGCCGAAAATTCGCCTTTCCTTTGCATCAGTTCAAGGCTTACAGCCTCTGCAAATGCCTCGAAATATTCGTTTTCCCTGTCCCGGCAATGCGGAATCTCGGAATAGAAATCGCAATAGATGCAGAAAGACCGGCAGAACGGAATATGAATGTATATCACACTATCTCAACATGAGTTCGGCAGAGCCGAGCAGATTGTTTTCCGTATAGGCTTCAACAGTATAGATTCCCTTCACATATTCGGACACGTCATTGAGATATATGCTCAGTTCAACTTCGTTGCCCTGATAGTCAACCTCGCGCGAGGCGGAGCATATCATCGGCTCGCCGTTGAATGAAAAAGTCCGCTGGTCACCGCCGGTAAGAAGAATTCCGTCCGGCCCTTTCACCCGGATATATACCCTGACAGGGCCCTTCGGGGCAAGATCATTCTCAACAAGGCTCAGTGTGGTCATCAGCCTCACAACACGGCTGCTGCGGTCAGTAACCTTTCCGGAAGCGTTGTACGCATCCATCCTGATTGCCCGGCCCTTGAGTTGCGCACCGGTCGCCACCTGATCCGTAAGGCTGGCAACAGTCTTGCTCAGTTCCTCGGACTGGCGTCTCGTGGCCTCGGCCTCCTTCCTTGCCGCAGCGGCATCGGCCGTCAGTTTGGTGTTCAGCGTATTGAGAGAATCGATCTGGACGATATAGTTGCGCATTATGCTCCTTAGGGTTCCAAGTTCCTTTTCATATTGACGGATCATGGCACGGTTGGTGGCCTCCGTCTTCTTGATGCGTTCGATGAGTTGCGTGACCTCTTCCCGGGAAGAATCCAGTTGTGCGTTGATCCTGTCATTGTCCGAAGAAAGGTCGGCATAGTCGTTGCGAAGGGCTATCATCTGTTCCGTAAGTTCTTCCTTCTCAACGTTCAGGGCATTGACAAGGGAGGACTTCTGAATCCAGATGTACGCAAGAGCCGCAGCAAGCACCACGGCAACGGCAATCATCACATACATGATTTTCTTGGCTGCAAGTTCTTTTGTGTTTTTCTCTTCCATAATTGTGTTCTTTATTGCATTCTACAAATATAAGAATTTTTTGTACTTTTGCAGTCTGCAAAGTTTTGAATCATGAGATATTTCATCCGTGCCGTAAAGCAGTTCATCTATACAGCCGTAGTTTTCATAGTGGTAATCGGATTGCTCTATGCCCTAAAGATAGTCAATGCGCCGGATATTCCGTCACTTTTCCGGAACGGATACAGGTCATTGCTGGATATAGCGCTTTTCCTGGCGGCAATTTCCGCAATATATCCGAAATTCGGATACATGTCCCGTAACGTCATAGTAAAGAAGGAAATTGAAGATGACGCCGAAAACATCATCAATACAGTCTTTGAAAGTTTTGGCTACATAAAGACGGAAAGTACGGAAAAAGGATACGTTTTCCGTCCGAAGAGCGCAATAGCCAGGTTTTTAGGCATGTTTGAAGACAGGATTACGGTAACTCACATCAGGAACGGAATCTCTCTGGAAGGAAGAAGGAGGGACCTGGCAAGGATTCTGTCCCGCATCGAATACCGGCTCGGCGGCGGAGAATAATGTCCTAATCCTTGAAAAGGTCGGCGGCGGCGCACATCTCTTCATAGAATTCTTCTCCGAAATATCTCTCAATCGGCTCCTTCAGGAACTGATAGACCTTTATGCCCTCACGCTTCCCCTTTGCAAAGGCATCCTTGCAGATCTCCCACCTGTGCAGGTTCAAGGCACGCATGCCCCCACCGACAGCAGATACCCTTATCGGATATAGCCAGCATGAAATGGGCTTTCGGAAATCGCCCTTTCCTGCCAGCCAGGTCCGTTCTATCGTACAGAAACAGTTTCCGCCGTCCTCGATCCGTGAATAGGCACATTCCTCCGAGCCGGGCACGAGAGGGGTCACAAGGTCGCCGTCGGAATCCGTGACGAAGAACCCGTTTTTCTTCACCGACTCCTTCCCGGCATCCGACATCATGGGAGAAAATTCTCCATAATTCTTTTCTATCGCCTCGCATTCGCATTCCTCTAGCGGTGCGCCGCTGTCACCGATCACACAGCAACAACCCTTGCACCGCCCGTAGTCACAAGCGAAATATTCAGTAAATATTTCAGAGGAAATCAGACAATCCCCTATCTGGAGTATCGAAGGATATTTCATCGTTTTCTGACAATATATTCTACCTTGCTGCCGTCCCCGATTGCGGTGATCACCTTCTTGACATCTTCCGCAGTCACGGCATCTATGGCTTCATTATAGAAGCGGTTGAAAGTCTTTCCCTCGGCAATCCTTTCCGAAATCACCGAAAGCCAGTATTCCGGATCCGACTGGTCGGAATCATAGTCTGCCTTCAGCCTGGCCTTGTAAGCGGAAAGCCGCTCTTCCGAAATATCGTCTTCTTCGAACGAAGAGACGGCAGCTCGCACCGCATAGAGGACACGCAGGAAACCCACATGTTCGACCGTCAGCGGAAGCCCGTTTTTGTCAGCCCGCTCCACGGAAATGGAAAGGCTGAAACGCTCCTGAGGTGCGAACGAAAATTTTTCCCTCACATAATAGTATGCATCGCTTCCGGACAGCGAGGCAGCGAGGGCGTCATGAATAAAATATGAAGCCATCTTGGCCGCCATATAGTTCTTTCCGTTGAGGGAAAGCGGAGTGGAAGTCACTACGTCCACGGTTGTAGCCTGACCGTCGGACGTATATGTTGACCATCCGGAAACAGGCTGATACCGGAGCACCGGCGTCATGACCGGATAGTTTTCAGTCCTGAAGCCTCCGAGATACTGTTGCAGCAATCTTTTCAGTTTGTATTCCTCCATGTCGCCGACAAGAATAAGCGCTCCGTCATTGGACTCGGAAAAAATGGACCGGAAAAAGTCCGCCGACCGTTCGGGAAGGTCATCGTATATGCCATAATAGTTCTTGATCGTGGAATAATTGTAGCCGGAACACATTATGCTGTCTACCGACGCCATCCTGCAGGCATACGTGCCGCGCCTCTCCGCAAGACGGACTTTTTCGCAGTCAAGATGGTACATTGCGGCCGACGTGTCCGCTTCATACCCGTTGGCCGCAGCCAGCAGGGATTTCATGAAAAGATCAAATTTACCTCCCCTTATGCGTCCTTTGAGTTTTGTATCGGCAAGACCTACTTCCGCACGCATGGATATGCCGTTTTCTTCCAGTATGGACCTGAAACTGCTGCCGTCGACCCCGCAGAATGAACCGGTGAAAAACATGTCCGAATAGAATGCCCCTTCTCCGTTCTTGAGATCCTCAATGTCGCCGTATCCTCCGCATATGACAAAAGAATAATACATGTCGCCGCCCGTAGGGAAATTCTTGTAATAGACCTTCATGCCGTTGGAAAATATCCACACCGGGCCGTCGGAAACCTTTGACGTCACAGTCTTCGTTATCTTGGACCTGACGGACGGGACCGGAAACAATACAGTATCCCTGGAGTCCGCCGTATACGGACGGCCCTGAAGTTCATATTCCGTATCCCTGTCCCGTATGTCCTCCACAAGACCCTTCATGAATCCGTTGAGGAGATCTATCCATACAGAGTCGGGGACGTCGGACGACAAAAGGAATGCGGATTCGTCTTTTGAAGACACTATTGATGTGCCATACACAAAAGAAGATATGCATTTATCGACCATTATCTCATTGGACAGGAATGTCGCTGATTCCAGCCTCTCCATATCTATGACCGTCTTTCTCTCCGCAGACAAGAATTCGCCATAGTCCATTCCTCCGGCCGCAAGATCGTCAAGTACTGCCATCATCACCTGCCTTGCAGCAGGGACGTCGGACGAATTTACTACAGCGGACACGAAATAATCGTCATTGCCGGAGTACTTGCCGTCGTTCCTGGTCGAAAACGATATTTTGCCCACAGGGATGCCCGAAAGACGGAACTCCTTTTCCAGCCGGTTACGTATAATCTTGGCAGTCATGCTCCACAGATGTTTCGACATCAGGGGCAGAATCGTGTTCATGTATTGTTTCGGAAGCCTGCCCGCCCTGAAGGAAACCTTGACGGCGGCAAGGCCGTGCAGAAGAGATTCTTCGGAAATGAAGGCAGTGTCACGCACAGCCGGTCTCGTCTGTGTGGTATCCTGCCGGGCTTGCCCGTAAGGGAGCATCAGGGAAAGAAGATATAATTTTTGGGAAAGGGCCGCGGCGTCCACATCTCCTGAAATCACAATGGCCTGATTCTCCGGAGCATATAAGGCACTGTCCTTTTCCGCCCCCATATTCGCCATGCCAAACAGCAGAAGGAAGACGGAATCGACGGCAGAAGATTCGCCGGTCAGAGGCAGGCTGCGGAACCGATAGACCGTAGTTTCGTCGGACACTTTCACATAGCCGCTCTTCGGCTGGCGTACGCCTATTGAAATCAGGAAATCCATCGGCTTCCTGCTCCTGAACAGAGGCAAGGAATCAAGGCATTCCCTTGCGAACAGCCGTGCCTCTTCCCCGCCGTCCGCAGTTCCGGTTCTCTGGACCAAAGCCACGTCGGCAAGCCCCTTTATGGACGGATTCGATACCAGATAATATGTCATGCCGTTAGGGAAAGACCCTGTCGTCACGGCAGGATCGGTTCCAAGAACAGGGAAACCCGCATAAGCGGACTGTGCGGCCAGAAAAAGACAGAAAACCAGGAAATATTTTGCCCCAAAAATGTTTTTCATGCCCAAAACTCTCAATAAATGTCACCGATTCCGCAAAAATAAGATATTTTTTCCTATTTTTGTGATGATATGCCATTTCATGACGGACACGACATTTACTGTATGACCAATATAAGAAGAACTCAAATTGTAATATTATGAAGAAAATTGTCATTATCGCTTTATCGACAATCCTGTCGGCAGCTGCCTTGTCTGCCCAGGACATGGCTTCAGCCACTGACGCATATAACAACGCATCGACATCCCTGAGCATGGGTGACAATGCCGGAGCCATCGGTTATTTCCAGGAGGCCCTCCAGATTCTTGAGGCTCTCGGAGACGAGGCCGGAGAAGAGGGAGCAACCATGATTGCCACATGCAGGGACCGTATCCCTCGCCTTACCCTCCAGATCGGGAAAGACTACATTCAGGCAAAAGAATATGACAATGCCGTCACACAACTTAATGAAGCAGTAAAAGTCGGCAAGGAATATGCAAATGAAGAAGTCGTGGCCGAAGCGACGGACCTGATTCCTCAAGTATATCTCCAGAAGGGAAATGACCTCATAAAGGCCAAAGACTTCGCCGGTGCGGCAGAAAGTTACCGCCAGTCAGTGGCAATCGATTCCACCAACGGGATGGCAAGCCTCATGCTGGGTTCCGCACTTGCAGCAACAGGCGACATCATCGGAGCTGAAGACGCCTACAACATGGCCATCAGGAACGGACAACAGAAAAATGCCGTTAAGCAGCTTTCCAACCTGTATCTGAAGCTTTCGTCTGCCAGCCTCAAGGCAAAGAAATATGAAGATGCCGTAAACCAGGCCCTCAAGGCAAACGAATATCTCGAGAACGCTACTGCAATGAAAGTGGCCGGCACTGCTTCCGCACAGCTCCAGAAGAACAGCGACGCAATCAAATATCTCGAGCAATACACCCTCCTCTCTCCTAACGCAAGAGACCTCGATGACATGTACTACACAATCGCAGTACTTGCACAGCAGAGCGGTGATACCGCAAAAGCATGCGGTTACTATCAGAAAATCACTGCAAACCCGAAATACGGAGAAACTGCAAAGGCTCAGATAACCACCCTCAAGTGCAATTAAGGAAGGAACTGGAGCTTCTTGCTCCCGCAAGAAACATGGACATCGGCATTGCGGCAATTGACTGCGGTGCCGATGCCGTGTATATTGCCGGACCGGCATTCGGGGCGCGGCAGGCGGCCGGCAACAAAATGGAAGACATTGCCGCATTGTGCAAGTATGCCCACAAGTTCGGGGCAAGGATATTCGTAACGCTGAACACCATTATTTATGACGGTGAACTGGCCAGGGCATACGACCTGCTCGACGCCGTTGCGGATGCGGGCGCCGATGCCGTGATCATTCAGGACCTTGCCCTGACGGATGTCGGAAGACAGTTCGCTGCAAAGTCCGTTTTAGGGACTTTCCCGAACCTGAAAACCTCATCCGGCTTACCTCTCCATGCTTCAACCCAATGTGCAATACGCACACCCGAAAGAGCGAAATTTCTCGAAGACCTCGGATTTTCACGGCTCGTCCTCGAACGTGAACTTTCTCTGGAACAGATACGGAAAATCCGGGAGGCAGTAGACTGTGAACTCGAATTCTTCGTCCACGGGGCATTGTGCGTATGCTACAGCGGACAATGCTACCTTTCGGAAATGATTTCCGGACGCAGCGCAAACCGGGGAGCGTGCATACAGGCGTGCCGTTCCCGTTACGACCTCATCGACGAAAACGGGAAAAAACTCGTGACCGGCAAATCCCTTCTTTCCCTGAAAGACCTCAACCTGAAAGACCGTCTTGAAGACCTTGCCGACGCAGGAATCACTTCATTCAAGATAGAGGGACGGCTGAAAAACCTCTCTTACGTAAAGAACATCGTCAGGGACTATTCCGTTGCTCTTGATGACATTGTCAGCCGTCGCCGGGATTTCCGCAGGGCATCTTTCGGCAAGGTGTACGGAGGTTTTGAGCCTCAGGCAGACAGGACATTCAACAGGGGCTACACTTCCCTGTTCATTGACGGGAACCGGGGAAAGTGGGCCTGTCCAGATGCCGCCAAGTCAATGGGAGAGAAAATCGGAACCGTCTCCGGACTGAACGCCAGAAAAGACAGGATATATGTAACTCCGGCAAAGAACGGCCTCGTCCTGAACAATGGGGACGGATTCAGTTTCACTGCCAGGAACGGAGAAGTCTGCGGTTTCCGTGCCGACGTATGCAAGGGCATGTCGATAGAATGCAAGCCTGTCAAGGAACTTTATGAGGGCGCAACACTTTTCAGAAACATAAATGTAGCCTTTGAAAAGCAGATTGCCGGGGCAAGGATGCAACGGCTGATCCCTGTGTCCGTTTCCGTCCGCTCGGAGGAAAAGGATGAAGGCATACTGCTCTCCGTGTCCGCAACGTCAGAGGACGGCAGATCGGCGGAGTATTCAGCCGTCCATGGGGAAGGCAAGGCGGAAAATGTCGGACGGATGAAAGAAATCATCTCCGCCCAAATGTCCAAGACAACGGACATATTCCGCTTCAAAACGGAGAGGATAGATGGCGACGTAATGCCATTCCTTTCCTCTGCAGCCGTAAATTCCGTCAGACGGGCCCTCGCCGAAAAACTGGTTTCCGAAGAATGCCGGAAAGTGCCTCTGTTCCTTGCACATCTGCCTGAACGGCTGCCTGCCGCAGGAGAAGTCTCATATAAGGAGAACGTGTCGAACAAGGTATCCGCTGCCATGTTCCGCCAAATGGGTGCGGAAGGAATCGAGCAGGCTTACGAGTTGAACCACCGGAAAGGGACGGAGCTCATGCGTACCAAGCACTGCATAAGGCATGAACTGGGGTTATGTCCTTTTTCGTTCCGAAAGGCGAAGTCCGGAAGTGCCGCTCCCGGTAAATTGTATCTTGAGAACAACGGCAGGCTTCTCGCCCTTGAGTTCGACTGCCAATCCTGCGAAATGGTCGTCAAGCAAGCCTGAACACCGCAACAACGGCGTCTCGACCGGAGCGGAGTAAGCCCACCCGCCGAGGTGTCAAACTGGGTAAGATACAAGGCGTGCAAGGCGAGGACTTCGGAGCATACTGACGTATGTGGGTCGTGAGCGGTTTATGAGAATGTCCGGTGGACATTCGAAAGCGA
>CALVDU010000123.1 GCA_944326375.1 uncultured Bacteroidales bacterium
GTATATCTTGTATTTGCCGTTGTCAGGTGTCCATTCAGCCTCCACGCCCTTCATGGTACGCTGCTTCTTCCAGTAGCCGCTTGCCTTAGGTGCTTTGCTGACACGCATGACAAAATAGACAGGAAAGACAGCCTGGGGGTTGTAGCAGAATGTGCCGAGGAGCTTCATGCCCTCGACTTCCGTGTCGCTGACCTTGCGGAGCATCGCTCCGGACTCGTTGGTAAGCCCGTCTCCGAGGTTCAGGAGGATGTTGCCCTGTCCTGCAGGGAAGGTATAGCGTTCAGCCGATGTCCTCAGGGTGGCGGTGACTTCGGTCTTTATGCCGGAAGCAAGGAGGACATTGCTGTAATAGCCGGGGCTGGCAGTCTCGTCCGTGTATTCCGAACCGTATGCATGATAGTCCACGACGAGAGGTCCTGAAGTAGGCATAGTCAGGAGAGAACCGAGTTCCGGGCAGCCCACGCCGCTGAGGTTGACATGGGAGAATCCCGTAAAATATTTGTTCTCATAGCAATATGGGGTGGACCACCAGCGGCTGTCCTTGTCATAGACATTGAGGTCCGAACCCATGACGTTGAACGGGGAGACCGACATCATTCCGTTCGGACAGACTGCTCCGGGATTGGTGGTGCCGAAGTTCGTCGTTCCGATGAACGGGTTGACGTAGTTTATAATGGCGGCGACTATGGCAAGCGTGAGCTTCATATTATGTTGGTCCTTTTGGTGAAGTCGATGATTTCCGGGATGTAGCCGAAGGCAAGGCCCACAACCGTATCGGCGCAGCCGTAATAGACGGCGACACGACCGGTGGCAGTGTCATGAAGTGCCGCACACGGGAAGCAGACATTAGGCACGTCGCCAGTGCACTCATAAAGGGTCTCAGGATGAAGGAGATAAGGCCCTGTCCTGGCAATCACCTTCCACGGCTGCTCCAAATCGAGCAATGCTGCCCCGAAAGAGTAATTGTAGCCCTGACATGTGCGGTGCACTCCGTGGTAGAACATCAGCCAGCCTTCGGAGGTCTCTATCGGCACAGGTCCTGCCCCGATTTTGCAGCACTGCCATGCGCTCTTCTCGAAGTCGGTCGGGCCCATGACGAAGCGATGCCTGCCCCAGAACTCCAAATCAGGGGATTCGGAATAGAAGATGTCCCCGAACGGGGTGTGTCCCGTATCGGAAGGGCGCGAAAGCATGGCGAAGTTTCCGTTTATCTTGCGGGGGAAGAGCACGCCGTTGCGGTTGTACGGCAGAAAGGCGTTCTCCAGCTGGTGGAATGTCTTGAAATCATCTGTCCAAGCCACACCGATTGTAGGACCGTGGTAGCCGTTGCACCATGTCACATAATATCTGTCGTCAATGCGGCAGACACGGGGGTCGTAGCCATAGACCCACTGCCCTGTTTCAGGGTTGCCGCAGTCGAATTTCAGCTGCTCCGGCGAAAGCCGCCAATGTATGCCGTCGTCGGAAAAGCCCGTGTGCAGGGTCATCCTGATGTTTGTGTCGTCCACGCGGAACACTCCTGCATAACCGTCCCCGAACGGGACAACGGCGGAATTGAAGATGCTGTTGGAATCCGGCAGGAGATTGCGCGGAATCACGGGGTTGGCGGAATAACGCCACATTATTGCATTTGAGCCCGAAGGGCGGTCTTCCCAGGGAATCGGGGGATTAGATATTATATTCATATTTTTATGTTTTTAATGTTTTTCGTTGTTGTCGGCAGGTTCCTCCGCTCACTACGTTCGGTCGGGATGACTGAATGGAAGGAACCTGGTCATGATGAAGACCGGGATTACCGCCGCCATGACCACTATAAAAAACATTCTGTAGCCGAGGGCGTCGCTCAGGAAACCCGAAACCGCACCCGTGATCATCACGGAAAGGTTCATAATACCCGATGCAAAGGCATAATGCGCCATCTGATGCTTTCCGGGAGCCACCTGCTGCATCATGAACAGCGTCAGCCCCACAAAGCCGAAACCATAGCCGAAATACTCCAGCACAATTCCTCCTCCGATCAGAAGCATCGAAGAAGGCTGCGCCCATGCGAAATACGTGTAGACCAGAAACGGCAGGTTAAAGATGCACACAAGCGAAAACAGAGCCTTCTTCAGCCCGAGGTGCGAGATATAATAGCCTGCCAGCAGCGACCCGAGCACGAATGCCGCAGCCCCGAAACTCCCGTAATAAAGTCCTATCTGCTGTTCGCTCAGGCCCAGACCGCCGTCAGCGACATCAGCCTTCAGGAAAAGGGGGACAATCTTCATCACGAAGCCCTCGCCGAGACGGTACAATATTATGAACAATATATACCAGCCAATATGTTTCTTTGTGAAAAAGTCACGGATTACAGCCCACAGTTCTCCGAGCACTTCTGATGCCGAACGCACCTGCACGGATGCAGCACCGCCTGATGGCAGAGCCCTCGAATGCCACAGTCCGAGAACGGCCATGAGCACTGCACAAGCCGCCATGATGACCGTCCATGCCGAAAGCGCAGCCTCATGCTCCCCTGCCCCTGCAGCACGCGACCTGTCCATGAGCATGCCTGCAAGATAGACGAGCAGCCCCGTAGCCACGAGTTTCGCAAGATTGTAGAACGCACCCTGCCAGCCTATGTACTTCGCCTGGTCCTTCTGCGAGAGTTCATCCATATACAGTCCGTCGAGGGCGATGTCGTGTGTGGCACCGCTCAATGCCACCACGGCGAGAACGGCTATGCACACGGCAAAAAAGTCCGGCAGATGAAGCGCAAGGGCGACAAGCCCGAAACCCACGCCGGAAATGAGCTGCGTCGTGACCACAAAGAATTTCTTTGTCCTGAACATTTCCAGAAACGGGCTCCACAGAAATTTTATCGTCCACGGGAACATTATTACGGAGGTCCAAAGGGCAATTCTGCTGTCCTCTATGCCCATTCCCTTGAACATCAGGACACAGACCATGTTAAGGATGACAAACGGAAGCCCCATCGCAAAATACGCGCTCGGAACCCATTTGAGGGGTGAAGTTTTCTTGCCTGCTGATGACATGATTGCAGTAGATGACGGTTTTCAGTTGATATGTGTTATTTGAAAGACAAGATAAGGAAATTCCTTGATTTATACAAACCGGGCGGCATGAAGGACACGCCGCCCGGAAATTTTGTCCAAATGCTTCTGTACAAACGACACATCAGCAACAGTCTCACTTCCGGATATCCTGACAGCCGCAGTCAGCGAGATAGCCGACAAGTACGGCATCACGCCAAGAAAAGTCAAAAGGGAAATCCAGCATGTTTTGGAAATCATGAGGACCTCCCTCAAGGACTATTTGCCGCTGATTGTGCTGCTGTCGCTTTTAATGTCCGGCAACAGCACCACCGCCTGCCCGCCGTCAGCCGACATCGAGATATCGAGGGTGTCGGATGAAGTGACTTCCTTGTGATAAATTTTGTATGCCGTCTTGTCGGGCGCTCTTGTGCCGTCGGGCTGGGTTATAACCGGAGCATCGGGGTCGTCTGCGTATATGTCTGCCTGATATACCTTCCCGTCTTCGAGAAAGTCGAGAGGCACTTTTACGGTTCGTGCTTCATTGCCCGTCCCAGCCCCGAGGAAAAATCTGTCGCCGGCACGGCGTGCCACCACGATGTATTCTCCCGGCTCTCCTGCAAGGGCTTCCGACCATTCGCAGTCGGGATCGAAATCCCGGAAGAACTGGAATGCAGGATGTCCCTCGTAGTTCTCTATCAGGTCACATGCCATCTGCAGCGGAGAATACAGGATAACCCAGTTCGCAATCTGACGGGCAAGGGTCGTCTTTATGTAGCACTGCGAATTGTCTCCGTTCCATTCCTCCCTGCCCGGGTATTGCGCAGCCCGTTTGAAATAGATGTCAAAAACTCCGGGCGTGTAGTCCATAGGGCCGGAGAGAAGACGCACGAACGGAATGGTACATAGATATTCGGACGAATTGCCTTTGCTCCATGCGTTCCATTCCATGCCTTTTGCCCCTTCCCGGGTCATCATGTTGGGCCATGTGCGGCGGATGCCGGTTTCCTTTATGGGTTCGTGCGCATCGATCATGATATGATGCTTTGCAGCGGTCTCAACCACCTTCTGATAATGCTGCACCGCTCGCTGGGAATGATGCAGGATGCCGCCAGGCATTCCTCCTGCATATCCTGTCTTGACGACTTCAGTACCAAGTGCGCTGTACATCGCAAATGCAGTGTCCAAGGCAGCCTCATATTCGAAAATGCTTCCGCCCGTTTCATTGTGCATCCACAACGACACGCCTTTTTCTTTCGCATATGCAGCCACTTTCTCAAGGTCAAAGTCAGGATATGGGGTGCAATAGTCAAAATGCTGGCGGCCACCCCAATGTTCCCAACCCTTGTTCCATCCCTCGAAAAGGACTCCGTCTATATTGTTCGCCGCAGCGAAGTCTATGTGTCTCATTGCATTCTCGGTAGTTGCCCCGTGGCGTTCATCACAGGTCCAGGTGTGCGTGCCGAGGTGCATGCCCCACCATACTCCTACGTATTTCTGCGGGCGAATCCAGGATATGTCGTCAATGGCACAAGGGGCATTCAAGTTCAGGATCAGTGAAGAATTTATCAGGCCAACTGCCTTGTCTGCCAGCTGTATGGTCCGCCACGGGGTCGAGAATGTGCCTGGCATGTGCGCCTTGCATCCGTCAGGGCGAGGGGCAAGTTTCGTGATGAAATCCAGCGAATCGCATCGGTGCAGGTTCATTTCCGGAAAATCGTATAACGCTGCCTCGTGGATGCTGCCGTATGCGCCTCCGACCTTGAAGGTAAACGGAGTGTTTGCAGTTTCAGTGACACTTATGGGCTGGTTGCGGACGTCGAGTTCGTAAGTTTCAAAACTGCCCGGGATTGACCAGCAGATGCCGTCTTCAGCAAAAATGAAACGGGTATTTTCATCTATGACTGTCAGGGAGTCCGCATCTGTCTCATATTCATAGCGGAAACCGATGCCGTCATCAAAAGCCCGGATGCGCAGGGTCAGATGCACCCCGTCCCGGTTCTGCATAAGCAGGGCGAGTTCGTTGTGGCAGTCGGTTATGGTCTTGTTTTCGCCCCACGGCTGAGTCCAGGTGTCGTCCACTTTCGCCCTCTTTATCTTTTTGATGAAGAAGCCCTCCGAAAGGTCCGCTTCAAGAGCCTCCAGGCCTGCTGCTGAAATTTTCATAAGGTGGTCTCCTGATACAGACACATCAAGTTCCGTCGTTCCAGTCTCCGTCATGGTCTGTTCTACGGTTATTTTTCCGTCCGGAGAAGTCAGGACGGTATTTTTTGAACACGAAACTGAGGCAAGCAATGCAATGCCCAGCAAAAAAACTTTTGTTGTCATAAATATTCTCATATTCCCTCCCGGTTTATGGCATCCTGATTCAGTCATCAATTTCGCTGTCGCATTTTTCAAACCTGATGCAATTCCCGATGCGCACCTTATATGTGGCAAGCGCAGCGAAGACAAATATACGCAGAAGCCGAGAGCAATGCAAACAAATTTGCGATTGCCGAGGCGATACAGTATAAATGACTATCAAGTCAAATATAGGTAAAAGCCGAGCAGAATGCAAGAGCGACAAAATGAAATACGAACGTAATTGAGCAGGTGCCTAGGCTGCGTGCTTCGCACTTCGTCCGACACGACAACTAATCAAATTGCACTTCTCAAAACGCCAGTGCATCAAAATGGGTTGGATGCAAGGCGCATGTAGCCAAGACAAGTGCAACGCAGCAGGCAGCACGTTTTCATGCACCGGGTAAAAAAGAAAAATCATACAGAAAAAGAAAAACTTGCACCCGGCATATTGTCCCACGACGTACAGGATGAGACTATTTTTCTTATGTTTGTAGAACTGAACCGGTTTCGCAAGCCGCTCGGCATGTGCTCCTCGCT
>CALVDU010000124.1 GCA_944326375.1 uncultured Bacteroidales bacterium
GAAAAGTCCGGAATAGTTTTGCATGAAATTTTTCGCTGCATGTGCAAAAAAGTCCGATATTTGTAATGACCGGACGGTCCAATCTGATTTTAGACATGAAAATACTTATAATTGACGATGAACGCGCCATCAGGAATTCGTTGAAAGAGATACTGATGGATGAAGGCTATGAAGCGGATGTGGCAGAAGACGGCGCCACCGGCTGCGAAATGGCAGAAAAGGAGAAGTACGGAGTGATACTGTGCGACATCAAAATGCCGAACATGGACGGGGTGGAAGTCCTGACCAGGCTCACTGAATCCGGGAACGATGCCGCAATAGTCATGATTTCCGGACATGGAGACATCGACACTGCCGTGGAATGCATCAAGAAAGGGGCATTTGATTTTATCCAGAAGCCTCTTGACCTGAACCGCATTCTCATTACCATAAAGAACGCTACCGACAAGGTCACTCTTGTAAAGGAAACGAAAATACTCAAGAAAAAAGTCTACGGGCAGGAGATGATAGGGGAATCCGCCCCCATGCTTCATATCCGTGAAATGATAGACAAGGTTGCACCTACAGATGCAAGGGTGCTCATTACCGGATCCAACGGTACCGGCAAGGAACTGGTAGCCAGAAGCCTCCATCAAAAGAGCAACAGGTCCTCCATGCCATACGTCGAGGTGAATTGTGCGGCTATTCCGTCCGAACTTATAGAAAGCGAACTTTTCGGGCATGAAAAGGGCGCTTTTACTTCGGCAATAAAGCAGCATAAGGGCAAGTTCGAGCAGGCCGACGGAGGTACCCTTTTTCTCGACGAGATCGGCGACATGAGCCTTGCCGCACAGGCCAAGGTCCTGAGGGTGCTGCAGGAAAAGAAACTTTCCCGTGTCGGAAGCGACAAGGACATCATGGTCGACGTAAGAGTCCTCGCCGCCACCAACAAGAATCTGAAAGAAGAGATAGCGAAGGGCAATTTCCGCGAAGACCTTTACCACAGGCTCAGTGTCATCGTCATCGAAGTTCCTTCTCTTGACGAAAGGAAAGAGGACATACCTCTTCTGGTCGATTATTTTATAGGCCAGATATGCAATGAGACCGGTATGGCACGCCGGGAAGTCGATGAGGATGCCATGCGCATGCTCATCAACAAGACCTGGTCAGGCAACATCCGTGAACTCCGCAATATAGTGGAGAGGCTGCTGATTCTTTCGGGGGACAGGATTACATCTGACGATATAAAAGCCTACGTCTATTAGCCCTCCGGGACGGGATAGCAGGTAGCCTGCGGCGTTGCGTTCGGACCTCGGCAATCCTCACAACCGTTAAGGTTGCTGCGGTTGCCTTGTCCTCCGTGCCTTGCATTCTGCCCGCTCTGCCGTCCCGGCATCCGAAGCGGGAAAACGGGCAATCTGCGGCGTCGTGCGTCAGGCAAGTTTCGGGAGGCGGACGGTGAAGCATGCCCCGCCGAGTGCAAACGACTTCTGGTATGTTATTTCGCCGTCGCATTTTTCAATGATGTTGCGGCAGATGGCGAGCCCGAGTCCCGTACCGCTGCTCTTCGTCGTGAAATTCGGCGTAAAGAGTTTTCCGAGATTGGCTTCCGACACGCCAGGGCCATTGTCATCGAACACGATGTCGTAGTACCCGTCCTTGATGCTGTTTCTCAAGGAAATGAGAATCCTTCCTGCAGAAACTTCTTCTCCCTTGTCCGCCTGATCCTTCTGCATTATTTCCACTGCCTGTATGGCATTGGTGATCAGGTTCACGAATACTCGTATCAGCTGAGGTTTTGGTGCTTTTACGAACGCATCCGACATGCCGATATACGAGATGCTGATTTTGTCCTTGTTGTCGAAGATCAGGATCTGGTCTCTCAGGGTGTCGTCAAGGTTCAGGGTCACGGGCTCCTCGCTGTACAGTTTTGCGAATGTGGAGAATTCGTTGGCCGTATCCGTAAGTATGTCTATGTGTTCGAGGACAACGGCAGCCACCTTGTCGAACTTCTCGTTCCATGCCGGGTCGTTCTTCTCCTTCAGGCGTATCAGCCTCTGGATTTCAAGTTTTATCGGGGTGAGCGGATTCTTTATTTCGTGGGCCACCTGACGCGCCATTTCGCTCCATGCCTGGTCTCTTTCCGACTGGGCGAGCTTTTTCGTGCTTTCCGACAGATCCCGCGCCATTTTGTTGTAGGCTTCGACGAGAGTGGATATTTCGTCGTTGCGGTTGTATGTTATATAGTCAAGACTATGGATGTCTATGGATTCCATCCGTTTCCCCATTTCCAGCAACGGCTTGAACATGGCGTTCACGACAGCTGTGCTGACAAGGATCGTGATGAAGAGCAGTATGATGAAAAGGCTTATTATTGTGGCGCCGTGGAAAAAGGCGTCCCTCTTGAACGCGTAGCTCTGGTCCGTGTATGGGGAACAAAGGATAGCGACGGTCTGGCCGGCTGCATTGAAAAGCGGGGCATAGAGGGAATAGAGTTTGCGCCCGGCTATTTCTTCCTTGCCTATGTAGAACCTCTGGTTCTTGTATTTTATGTTGTAGTATGCGTCCTGGTTTATCCTGAAGCCTATCATCATCCTGTCGAAAACCTCTGGTGCAGTGGAGCGGAAAGCCTTTCCGGACGGAGTATAGAGCGTAATGTCCGATTCGGTAGTGTTGCCTATGTTTTCCATTGCATTGAAGAACTCCGGGGTATTGAGGTCCCGGTAGTCCTTCGCCGTACGGCAGCGTGCTTCCATAAGGGCCTGGATCGTGTTGATCTTGTTCGACATGAGGTTGAGCATGTTGGACTCGTTCCTTTTGTAGACGAAGGTCACGCTGACGAAGGCCATTATGATGAGTGTCAGGAACAGGGAAGTGAAAAGCAGGGTATTTATGCTGGACCGGTAATAATTTCTGAGGAATCCGGTGTTTTCCCGTCTCGCATTTCCGGAAGTGATGTACAGCAGAAGGAACAGTATTATTACAAGGTAGGAAAATGTTATGAAGTATGTCATGACTCCCCTTGTGCTGCGGGAAATGATGATGACTTCATCCGAAGTGACCTGATTGGCGAAATGTATATATTTGTTGGACTTGAAGTATCTGGCTCCGCTGCGGACTTCGTTTTCTGTCGTGCTGTCCATTATTGTCGGGTATGGAAAGTTACCCCTGAAATTGACCAGTTTCCCGTCGATGTATTTGGCGTATGAATAGAATCCAGGCATGCTTACTTCGTCAGGTTTGTTCAGCCTGTCCAATATGCTTATATAGCCGGTATCGTTGCGGTATGCCTTGCCTGTTATCTCGATGAACATGTGCACCAGCCCTGAATGCTCCGAATAATATACGAAAGTGCCGATGTAGCTCGAATTTCCGTTCGGTTCACGCAGGTACACGAATCTTGAAGAACCGCTTATTGGGGCGGCGGCCGCTATCCTGCTGCTGAAATATTCCATCGTGGGCACTTCCTCGTTCATTACGTTGTGCGTGGTGTTGTCATCCTCCCTTGACAGGGTCACTGTAATGTCGTAGTCCTGTGAGATTCCGAAAAGGTAGTTCTCGTTGAGCCTGTTGAGGATTATCACATTGCTCCTGTCGAGTTCGGAGAGCGCTGCAATGAGATGGTCGGAAGCGATGGCCTCCTCCTTGGATTTCAACTGGATTTCAAGGGCAAGATCCCTTTCCACGGCGAGCCTGTTGGTCCAGATGTTTATCTTGTTCTGCTCCTTTTTGAATCCCAGGTTGGCGGCAGTGTATGTTATGTAGGCGGAACAGATTGCGGCGAAGGCGAACAGGAATGTCTTTGAAAAGACGGAATACCTTATCCCGAACACTTCCTGCACCACGGGGCGCATCATCTGGATCAGCAGCAGCAGTGCATAGGAGAGGGTGAAGTATGAAAGGTAAGTCATCAGGGAATACCATGAGAGCGAATGCCAGGAATATAGGTCTAGCGAAATGTTGGAATTCACTATCAGGCTTACCAGCGAGTAATTGATGTATGCCGCCATGCCGACGATAAGCAGCGCTATTCCCGTACCGTAAAGGACTCTCCATATTCTGCGCCCGTCACGGGTAATTGCGACGATGAATTTTCCCCGGATCATGAACAGGCAGAATACCACGAGACTTATCAGCGAATTTATGATCATCAGTACCCCGAACGAAAACAGGAAAGGTCCGTCCGCATATATCGTAGGGGAGAAGAATACCGAGGCATTCTGCATCTGCCGTCCCCAGACATAGGCTATGACCGAGCAGATGACCAGAAATCCCGTGACCAGGGCGAAACTCCTGAATGAGCGCCTGCACATCAGGTTAAGTATGGCTGAGCATACTATGAAAAGCAATGCGAGCCACCTGAGCGAGACGCTGGCAGGAATGGGCGCATCCCTTCTGGTTTCCGCAACCACTTTCAGCAGAGGTTTCCCTTCGACGTTTATTGCACTTCCTCCGCTGCTGTTCAACGGCATGATGTCATACATGTCGGGAATCCTCAATTTGGGATTTATCCCGTTGTTCGATCCCCGGATGTTCCCGGTCAGGTTGTCCTTTATTTCCAGTCCGTAGACTATCTTGCATTTCACTCCGTCGGAAATGGATTTGACGATGTACCATTTCGGCCCGAGATTCATGTAGGTCGCTTCTTCGGTGATTTTTGACAGAGGGGAGACAAGGTCTGTGCGGAGGCTCGATATCGTCTGGAACACCATTCTTGTCCCTATATTGTCATTTATTACCGGGAACTGGTTGCACCAGGATTGCAGAGTGTCGTATTCATACCGGTATATGACCATGTCGTCCGGAAGTTTCTTCAGTTCCAGCCATTTTTCCTGGTCCGCTTCAATCGCCTGCCGGGCGAAATCCTCCAGAATGGCCATCCGCTTGTCTATCATGCGTTCCGCCGAAACGGCAAATTTGTCCGAACTGACCGGTGACCTGCCTACGGTTAGGGACAGGACAAACAGGCTCAGGGATATCAGAAGGCAGAAGATGCCGGATTTTCTCAAAAAAGTTTTCTGAAGTTTCATTTCCTGTCGGCGTTATTCATGGTGGTAGGGTTCTCCCCTGATTATGGTGAATGCCCTGTACAACTGTTCGGCGAATATCACTCTTGCCATCTGGTGGGAAAAGGTCATTCTCGACAGGGAGAGTTTTGCGTTGCTCCTGCCGTATACGGCTTCTGAAAAGCCGTATGGGCCTCCTATGACGAACACAATGTTTGAACTGTACAGGGAAATCCTGTCTTCGAGCAGTTTTGCCAATTCTGCGGAGGTCATCTCCTTTCCCCGTTCGTCCAGAAGTACCACATGATCCCCCGGAGCGATCTGTTTGAGAATCAGTTCCCCTTCTTTTGCCTTGACCGTTTCCCTGGTCATTGCCGCAGTGTTCCTGATATCCGGTATTTCCGTGAATTCAAGGGAAATATAATGTCTGAGGCGGTCCAGATAAAGTCCCAGACCGGCCCTGAGCCATTCCCTGTCCGTTTTCCCTACCGATATGAGTTTTATTTTCATTCCCTTGCAATTGTCCGAAGCATACACAAATATAGTGATGTGGCTCGGTATTTGCAACACAACCGATGCTCAATTTTTTCTGAAATATGAAGAAAGTTTATGGTATCTTGTTGTTGTCGGCGTTTTTGGCATCGGCTGCATCTTCTGCCTCCTCTGCCGAAGACAGGGATTACAACGTCTTTATCCCGATAGCCAAGTATATCAGGTGCGGAGATGCCGACAAGCTTTCGACGTGGTTCGCCGACAATCTTGAAATAGCGATAATTTCAAAACCATGCGATTCGAGCAGGGATCAGGCCAGGCAGATCGTCAAGACATTTTTCAGCACATATACTCCTCATTCCTTTGACATTACTCACAATACCGGGCGTTCCAACATGAAATATGCGCTCGGGGTGCTCAACGCAGGGGGAGAGCGGTTCGTGGTGACGATTTTCGTCAGTTATGAGCAGGATTATTTCAAGATTCAGCAGTTAAAGATAGAACGGGTCGAATAGTTTTGGCACAATGTTTGCAATTTCTCTTGTACGGTTAGTTTAGTTGTTAATAATAGGGTTATAGTTCAAACGAGGGAGGCAAGGTTTGGGACTTTGCCTCCCTTTCTTTGTGTATGGAGTGTTCCGTATTCATGTGAGAAAATCGGGCATTCATGCTTCTCCGCTCTGAGCTTGAAAAATTCAATCTGAAGGCTGACAACCATTTCCTGTTCAACTGCCTCGGCATGCTGTCGGAACAGATGGACGATGACCCGTCCGAGGCGAAACGGACTTTGGATGACCTGCTCGATGTGGCAAAATACATGAATGCCAACCTTTCCCGTCCGGCAATCAGAGGGTCGGAGGAAATGGAATTCATAAAGGAATATTTCGGGCTGATGAAAAAGCGGTTTCCTTCATGTTTTCTTGAAATTTCGGAGGCTGCGGAGTCAGCCGACGGATATGTTGTGCCTCTTTCGCTGCAGACTCTTGTGGAAAATGCGATAAAGCACAATGTCCATACGGCTGCCTGTCCTTTGGTGATATCGGTTGGCATGAAGGATGACCGGCTGGTCGTCAGGAACAATCTGCAGCCTGTGACGAGTGCTCTGGTCTCTGCAAAGTCGGGTCTTGACCTGCTGAAAAGCCGCTATGCCGCAATTACCCACAAGCCTGTCGAACTAAAAAGTGACGGAAACACATTTTCCGTCGCCAATTGTTGCAGTTGCGGAATCGATAGAGGAATCCACACGGTTCAGTCCCGGACATCATGGCGCAGCTCGACAGCATCGTGTGCGGTCAGGATGTGTATCTCAGCCGCATCCTGCTTGAGCAGCCTGACGGCTTTGTCTCTGCGGACGTTGCGGAAATCTGCCTTGTGGAGACGGAATACCGGAATACGAGGATTTGGCTTGAAGACGGCAGAAGCGGGCTTTCTGACCACCCGCTGAAATATTTTGAGGATTCGCTCGACCCGAAAAAGTTTGTCAGGGTCTCCCGGCAGGAAATAATCGCACCGGCAAAAGTCTCTGCATTCAGGAAGATGTCGTACCGCCGCTATGCGGCTGAATTCCGCAATCTCCCGGATAAGACCATAGAATTGGGCCCGGAAAAATTCCACGAAATCAAAACCCTGTTCGGGCTATAATATAACGTCAGTTCGACGAATATATTATACTCAGTTCCAGGGGATTCGTCGAACCGCCGTTAAGGATTTCTGCGAAATCCCTTTGTCTTAATCCCCAGTTGCTTCGCAACAGCCCCTTTCCAAGGGGCGTCACCCTCCTCCACCTCCCTCTCCGGGAGGTCCGTCGCAGACTAAACGTCTGCTCCTCAGTGGCGTTCGATGAAATTCAACTTTATTTCATCGAACTCATGTTTTTGTTATAACAATTTTATAAATTTGTCAGTTGCGCAAGCCAGCGGACAAGGGCTATGCGTATGTAACTTAGTAATAGATAAAGGATTGTCCGAAATTTCGATTTTTATGAAAAAAATTCTTATGACTATGTCCGCCCTGCTTCTTGCCGGAAGCATCTTTGCGGCGGAAGACTCCCCACTATGGCTGAGAAAGAACAGCATTTCCCCGGACGGCAGCAGGATTGCATTCTGCTACAAGGGAAATATCTATGTGGTAAATGCGGAGGGCGGAAAGGCACAGCAGATTACCAGTAACCCGGCATACGATTCCGACCCGATCTGGACTCCGGACGGGAAAAGCATAGTTTTCAGTTCCTACAGGGATGCAGACATGGACATATACATCACATCTGCAGAGGGCGGCGAACCAAAGAGGATTACTGACTATCCCGGCAGGGAAACGCCTATGGCTGTGCTGGAGGACGGCAGGGTCGTGTTCTCCGCAAGCCTGCAGCAGGACGCTGAATTCGGCGGATTTCCGGGCAATTCCCCGCAACTCTATGTCGTGGGACAGCAGGGCGGCCGTCCGGAACTCGTGACTTCGCTTCCGGTTTCGGGATTGAGCATCAACAAGGACGGGCTTGTCCTTTACGAGGACTGGAAAGGCTATGAAGACCCGTTCAGAAAGCATCACACATCTTCCGTGACCCGCGATATATGGCTGTACAGGCCGTCTCAGGACCAGAGCGGCTTCGTCATTGACGGCAAGGGCACATTTGAAAAGATTTCCACATTCAAGGGCGAGGACAGAAACCCTGTCTTTGCGTCTGACGGGGACACATACTATTATCTGAGCGAGCAGGACGGCTCATTCAACATATACAGGAGTTCAATCTCCGACCCGTCCAAGTCTGTGCAGATTACCCGCAACACCGTTCATCCCGTGAGGTATTTGTCAGTCGCAGACAACGGAACCCTTTCTTTTTCCTATGACGGGGAACTCTATACGGTCAAGGAAGGCAGCGAGCCCAAGAAAGTGAACATCAGCATAGTTTCAGACCAGCAGGAGAGGGACAACATCATCAGGAACATTTCAAGCGGGGCTTCCGACCTGGCTGTTTCGCCGAACGGAAAGGAAGTGGCAGTCATCCTGAGGGGCGACGTTTTCGTCACTTCCGTGGAATACAATACCACCAGGCGCATTACCGATACTCCTGAGCAGGAAAGGGACCTGTCTTTTTCGGAAGACGGCAGAACCCTCTACTATTCGTCCGAAAGGGACGGACATTGGGGTATTTACTCCACTTCACTTGTGGACAAGGATGACAAATATTTTACCTACAGCGTGAAAATGGAGGAGAAGCTGGTTACCGACCCTGCGCAGACCTGTTTCCAGCCTGCTGTTTCCCCTGACGGGAAATGGCTCGGCTTTCTGCGTGACAGGACGGAACTTGTGATAAAGGACATAAAGACCGGAAAGGAAAAATCCCTGCACAAGAATGTCAACTACTCATATTCTGACGGTGACCAGGGGTTTGAATGGAGTCCGGACAGCAGATATATCCTCTGTACATGGCAGGCAAACGGAGGGTGGAACAACGAAGATGTGGCTCTTGTGGACATCACCACCGGGGAAATCACCGACCTTACCGAGAGCGGCTATACTGACGCTGCATTCAGGTGGGCACTCGGCGGTAAGGCAATGACATGGACTTCAGACCGCGCGGGCTACCGCAGCCACGGCAGCTGGGGGTCGGAATATGATGTCTATGCCATGTTCTTTGATGGAAAAGAATTCTACAAGTTTACCAGAGACAAGGAAAGCGATGCAATGGAAGAACTCCTTGCAGATGAGAAGGAGTTGAAGAAAGAGGAGAAGAAGGATTCCGCAAAGGCTGACAAGAAGACGGAGAAAATCGTGCTGGACCTTGACAACAGGGCAGACAGGATTGTCCGTCTGACAAGATTTTCAGGCCGGCTCGGCGACCATTACCTCAATCCTGAGGGTTCGAAACTCTATTACATGACCCGTCTTGAAAAGAGTTATGACCTCTGCGTTCTGGACATCAAGGAGGGCGATATCAGCGTTATGGCAAAGGGCGTGATGGGCGCAATCTATCCTGCAAAGGACGGGAAGTCCTTCTATGTCCTCGGCGGGAACGGCATCACCAAATTCGACCTGGGCACAGGTTCACAGAAGAGCATATCCTTCTCCGGAGAATTCAACTACCGTCCTGCAAAGGAGCGTGAATACATTTTCAGCCACGTATGGAAGCAGGTGTCCGAGAAATTCTATGACAAGGATATCCACGGCATCGACTGGGCAATGTACAGGGATGCTTACAGCCGTTTCCTCCCGTACATCGACAACAATTATGATTTCCAGGAAATGCTTTCCGAGATGCTCGGGGAACTCAACGGCTCACATACGGGCGCAAGATATTACGGCGCCCCGTCAAAGGCTATGGGAAAATTGGGATTCATCCCTGACTACGGCTATTGCGGCGACGGCATCAGAATCGCCGAAGTGCTCAAGGGCGGTCCCCTCAATATAACTGACCCTGAAATCAAGGCCGGAGACATTATCGAAGCCATTGACGGACAGAAGATAATAGCAGGGGAGAACTGGTACAATCTTCTCCTGATGAAAGGCGGGGACAAAGTGCTCGTGACCGTAAAGAAAGGCAAAAAAAGCGAGGAAATCTATGTCGAGGCCGGCTACAGCGACTATTCCCAACTCTACAGAAGGTGGGTGAAGCAGAGAGAGGAAATGGTGGAGAAACTTTCAGGAGGACGCGTCGGCTATGTGCACGTGGCAGGCATGGACTCCGACAGTTTCAGGGAAGTCTATTCAAAACTGCTCGGCAAATACAGGACGGCTGAAGCCGTAATCGTGGACACGAGGAACAACGGCGGCGGCTGGCTGCATGATGACCTTGCCACGCTTCTCGACGGGAAGGCATATATAAATTTTGAGCCGAGAGGCCAGTATATCGGCACAGAACCATACAACAAGTGGACAAAGCCTTCATGTGTGCTGGTCGGGGAGAACAACTATTCCGATGCCTGCGGTTTCCCGTATGTTTACAAGACTCTCGGCATAGGCAAACTTATCGGCGCCCCTGTCCCGGGGACGATGACTGCCGTATGGTGGGAGCAGCAGATTGACCCTACAATCATTTTCGGCATACCTCAGGTAGGTGCAATGGGGCTCAAGGAGGGGCGTTATCTTGAAAACATGCAGATAGAGCCGGACATCCTGGTATATAATGACCCTGCTTCCGTGCTCAACGGCGAGGACAAGCAGCTGGAGGCTGCGGTCCAGGAGATGCTGAAAGAGATTGACGCCGAATGACACGTAATCATTCTGAGCGGAGCCGAAGAATCTGCTAAGAAAAGCAGGTGCTTCGGCTCCGTTTCGTGTAATGGCGAAGCAGGTCTCTCCGCTCCGGTCGAGACGACAAGCCGTCGGCAAATCAGAGTGGGCAAGATACAAGGCGCTGAGGGCAAGGAAGCCGCAGCATACTGACGTATGTGAGGACTTCCGAGTCCCGAACGCAACGCAGTAGATTGCCTGCTCTGATTCGCCGGATTATTTTTGGCGGAAGAATATCTGGATAGGACACCCGCTGAACCCGAAATTCTCCCGCAGCCTGTTTTCCACGAACCGCTTGTACGGTTCCTTGATGTACTGAGGCAGATTGCAGAAGAAAGCGAACTTCGGAGCGCGTGTCGGCAGTTGTGTCACATACTTTATCTTGATGTACTTTCCTTTCCATGCAGGAGGAGGATAGTTCTCTATCTCCGGAAGCATCACTTCGTTCAGTGTCGAAGTAGGGATCTTCTTGGAATAGTTGGCATAGACTTCAGCCGCCGCATCGAGCACGTCCATTATCCTCTGCTTCTTGATGACGGACGTGAAGATTACCGGAACGTCGTTGAACGGGGCAAGCCGGGACTTCACTGCGGTGAGATACCTCTTCATCGTGTTGCTGTCCTTTTCGATCATGTCCCATTTGTTGACGACAATCACGCAGCCTTTGTTGTTCCTGACGATAAGGTTGAATATGCTGAGGTCCTGAGCCTCGATTCCGCTTTGTGCGTCCACCATGAGGATGCACACGTCGGAGTGCTCGATTGCCCGTATTGAACGCATTACTGAGTAGAATTCCAGGTCTTCATGCACTTTCGTCTTTTTTCTCATCCCGGCCGTGTCAACAAGCATGAATTCATGACCGAACTTGTTGTAGTGGCTGGCAATCGAGTCGCGTGTCGTGCCGGCAAGCGGAGTGACGATGTTCCTTTCGTTGCCGAGAAGGGCATTTGCAAGCGAGGACTTGCCCACGTTCGGCTTGCCGACGATTGCTATGTGCGGAAGTTCCGGATGGTCGTCATCCTCTGACGTGCCGTCTGGAGGAAGAAGGCGGACAATCTCGTCCAGGAGATCTCCGGTCCCGCCTCCGTTTGCCGATGATATGCTCCACACCTCTCCGAGTCCGAGCGAATAGAACTGGTATGAGTCGTACATCTTGTCCCCGGTGTCGACCTTGTTGACGGCGAGCACTACAGGCTTGCCGCATCGCCTGAGGATGTCGGCGATGTCGGAGTCGTAGTCGGTGATGCCGGTGGCCGCTTCCGTCATGAAAAGTATGAGGTCAGCCTCATCTATGGCGAGCATCACCTGCTTGCGGATTTCTTCTTCGAATATGTCGTCGGAATTGGTGGTATATCCGCCCGTGTCCACCACGGAAAATTCCCTTCCGCACCATTCGCATTTTCCGTAATGCCT
>CALVDU010000125.1 GCA_944326375.1 uncultured Bacteroidales bacterium
CGGCACCACTAGCTTTGCCGATTACATCGGCCGAGGAGGAAACACAATAGAGTATCAGGGTGGACAGATTCAATGTGGCAGTGGCAACATCACGGGCAGCACTGTTTATAAATATAGTTATGATGTACTGACTGGTTCATCATCCAGCGATGGCAGCGTGACATATTGATTGCAGTCGTTTCTTCACAAACGACTGCTTTCCAATAGTTTTAATTGAGTAATAATCTTAAAGATCTGGAATGGATAGATACGCTGTGATGTAGTAGTGGCTGGGTTTAGAGAGGCCGCAGTTCAGCACTTACGTCGTAGATGTCATTTTTCATGAATGTAAAGACTCTGAAGTTGTATTAAAATACAACTAAATAAGCAGGTCTTTCGACTACGCTCAAGACGACAAAAGCGGTATTTTTGCGGATAGCCGATATTTCTTATCTTTGCAAAGATTTTGCTTGAAATTGCGATGAAGTATTCATGGTTGGTTCCCATATCCTCACTGATGATTTTGGCGGCAGGCTGCGGCGTGGTGTCCAGGAACGTCTCCACATCTGAAAATGTATCATATACCGTTACGGGCAACAGCCCTCAGCATCAGTATATCAGAAAATATGCTGATATGGCCGTAAGGGAAAGGGTAAGGGCCGGCGTACCTGCCAGCATCACTCTTGCACAGGGAATGCTCGAATCCGGGAACGGGCGGTCCGAACTTGCCGTGAAGGCAAACAACCATTTCGGCATCAAATGCCACGACTGGAAGGGGGCGAAGACATATTACAACGACGACAGGAGGGGGGAGTGCTTCAGGAAATACAAGGACGTGGAGGACTCGTTCCGGGACCATTCCGATTTTCTTCGTTACAGGGACAGGTACAAGTTTTTGTTTGAATTTGATGTAACTGATTATAAATCGTGGGCATACGGTCTGAAAAAGGCCGGTTATGCCACGGATCCGGCATATCCTCAGAAACTGATAAGGCTGATAGAGGAATATGACCTTGACCAATTCGACAAAAAGACTTCATCCATACACAGGCAGGTAAAGCAAAGCGAGGAAACACCCCTTGAAACCCCTCTGCAGCTCGAAACTCCTAAGCCGCTGAGCAGGGAGAAGGGCGGCAGCCTGTACAGTCTCTCATTGTCGCGGCAGTTGTATTCCCAGAACGGAGTGCCTTTCGTGTATTCGGCGGAAGGGGAGACATACGCCGGCCTGGCAAAGAGTTATGACCTGTTCTTCAAGGAGATATTGAGGTATAACGACCTTGATGAAGACAAGGAACTGCTGCCCGGGACTGTGGTATATCTCCAGCCGAAGAAATCAAAGGCATCCAGACATGTGGACAAGTATATAACCGAAGGCGGGGAGAATCTGAGGGACATTTCCCAGAGGTTTGCAGTGAAGATGAAAAATCTGATGAAATATAACGGTCTCGACGGGAATGAAACGTTGACGGAGGGACAGACGATATTTTTGCGGAATAGCGGAAAATGATGAAATCTGGTAAATTTATGGTTGCAGCGGCAGTTGTCGCTGCGCTTTGTGTAGGGGCTATGGCATTTGTGGGGCTCAGATATTATTTTGACAACAAGGCATCCTGCTTCGAAGAAGAATATGTGCTGTATGTGCGTCCTGAAATGCCGGCGGAAGCCGTTGTGGACTCTTTGTCGTCGGTTGCGCTGCGCCCTGGCAGCGTAAGGCGTTCGGCGAAGGCGGAAGAATTGTCTGAAAGGCTCAAACCGGGAAAATACCTGATAGAACCGGGACAGTCGGCGGTATATGCGGTCAGAATGGTTGCAAACGGCTGGCAGATGACGCACAATCTGACCCTTTCGGGGACATTGAGGTCCAAGGAGAGGCTTGCACAGTCCATTTCACGGCAGATGATGGCTGATTCCGCTTCCGTCATGGCTGCCCTGAACGATGATGCATTCCTTTCGAAATACGGTTTTACGTCAGAAAATGTATTCGCACTCTTTTTGCCGGATACGTATGAGGTCTACTGGACGGACTCTGTGGATTCGATTTTTTCGAGGTTCAGGAAGGAATATGACATTTTCTGGACGGATGCCAGGAAAGAAAAGGCGGATGCTCTGGGCCTGACTCAGATGGAAGTGTCCATACTGGCTTCAATTGTGAGCGGCGAGACATTGAAGGACTTTGAGTATCCGAAGATTGCCGGCGTGTATCTCAACAGGCTGAAACGGGGGATGAAGCTTCAGGCGGACCCTACCGTGTGCTTCTGCTATGGCTATACCCTCGACAGGGTGCTCAAAAAGCATTTGAAAATAGATTCGCCGTACAATACATACAAATACAAAGGGTTGCCGCCGGCTCCGATAAATGTCCCGCCCAAGGCCTGCATAGATGCTGTGCTGAACCCCGACACGCATGGCTACATGTATTTCTGCGCAAGCCCGTCATTCGACGGCACACACAATTTTGCGGTCACATACAACGAACATCTGCGTAATGCGCGTGCATTCCAGCGTGCATTGACGGCACGCCGTAATGCACAGTAATTCAGGATTTGGCGTATTCCAGGATTTTTTCTCCGGCAATCCTTGCCGACATTGCGATGTATTCCTCGCAAGGACGTTTCTTGTAGTATTCCGGTGTCCTGTCGGACGGTTCGGGACTTTCCCTTTTTGGCGCAAGCCCAAGAAGTTCACGGCACACGATTGACCCGTTCTGCTGCCTGAATTTGTCGGCAAATTCCTGTATGAGGGCATAATTTTCCGTCCGGTCGCTCTTTATGGTCGGGTCTGCAGCGGGAGAAATCAGTCCCGCCAGGAAAAACATGCCGCTTACGCTTCCGCACACTTCCCTCAGCCGTCCCATTCCGCCTCCGAATCCTGATGTGAGGGTCGCCGCAAGGTTGGCGTCAAGCCCGAAAATGTCGTTGTATGCGAGGATTACGGACTGGCAGCAGTTGTAGCCGCTTCTGAAGTTTGCCCTTGCCGCTGCTACCCTTTCTTCGAGGTCGAAATTTTCCGGAAGTTGTATCTTTGTCTTCATTTTTGTTTCTGATTATTATGTGCAGGGACAAATTTACGGAAAATTTTTGCCGGGACTGCAACATTTTGCCGGACGGGGCGGTCTAATGTTCGGATTCCGGAAATGAGGACTCCTGAAAATGAAAGTTGAACCCTTAAAATTATCATTGTTATGGAAGGTATCGTTGCTTTGCTGATTCCGATTTGTGTTTGCGTTGTGCTGCCGGTGCTCATCGTATGGCTGACTGCAAGGTCGAACATCAGGACCACTCAGATGAAGATGGACGTGCTGATGAAGGCTATTGAAACGGGACAGGAAATAGACCCTGAACTCCTTGCTGACTTCAAGCACAAGAAGGACAACCGCTCGGTCAAGGAGAGGCTTCTCGGGAAACTTCAGGGAGGAGCGATCTGCGGGCTCATCGGAGCAGGGATTGTCGTTGCCTCGTTCTTTGTCGGAGAAATCGCACAATGGCTGATTATGGGCGGAGTGCTTCTGCTCTGCGTAGGTCTCGGACTGCTGTTCTCGTTCTTTTACGGGCGCAAGTTCCTTGCAACGGAGATTGCCGAGGAGGAGCGTAAGGTGTCGGGACAAAAGTCTGACGAGTCTGCCGCTCTCTGAAAATGACCAAGGAGCAGTTCATAGAGTTGGTCGCACGTGAACAGGAGCCTTTGAGGAGGTTCCTGTGCGTGCTGTGCGGAGGGGATTCGTTCAGGGCGGACGATCTTGCCCAGGAGGCTCTGTTGAAGGCGTATCTTTCTTTCGGAAAGTTTGAGGGACGGGCGAAATTTTCCACATGGCTGTTCAGGATTGCGTACAACTGTTTCTATGACTACAAGCAGAAGGCCGGCAGGACAGAGGCTGAGCCTTTGACTCCGGTGCAGGAGAAAAAACCGGACGAAAAGGCTGATTCTGCAGCGAAATTTGCATATCAGGACTTGTATCTTGCAATTGCAGGGCTGCCGGAGACGGAGCGGGCGGTAATCCTCCTTTTCTATATGGAGGACAAGTCAGTCAAGGACATAGAGGCTATTACGGGAATGCCGTCCGGCACAGTCCGCTCACATCTCTCCCGAGCTCGCCTGCATCTAAGGAAGTATATGGAGGATAATAAATTATGAAGACTGAGAACGACATAAGGAAATTTGTTAAGAGCAATGCTCCTGAAGTGGGGGACAGCGACAGGTTCATGATGGAACTCAGGCGGCAGATCGACCTGCTGCCCGTCCCTGCATCCCTGACGGGAAAATCCGAAGAAGAAATAAGGTCAGCGACCGCTGCGGCGAAGAAAATGGCTGCCTCAATCATGCGCAGAAAGCGGCTTTCCTCCATCCTTGCGGCAGTCCTGCTCTCTGTAGGGTTTGCTGCGCTGATGCTTCTTGTTTACTTTGAGCCTGCGGTGCAGGATTTCCTGAAGTCCAATGCCCTGTATCTCTGCGCATTCATTTCTGCCGCCGTTTTTGTGGCGGCGATGGTGCGTCTCGACCGGTTCAGGATCTGAAATCCTGTCGGACGTGCCCCGCGTCGTCTCGTAGGCTGCGGACTTGCCATCGTGTCATCTCGACCATAGCGCAGTGTTTGTCTTCGTGTCATCTCGAGAGGAGCGAAGCGGAGTCGAGAGATCTGCTCATAAGGAGTGCCCTCAAATGACAGATTTCTCGACTCCGCACTGTGTGCTCCGCTCAAAATGACAGGGGAGCGGCTGAAATTTGGCAACTGCTATTGGATTTTTAATCGTTTTAACATATCTTTGTGGAGGTAAAACGATTTAGCATATTTCGGTAATGTACACCAACGACTTATGATGCTTGGCCTGATTGCATGGTCAAGTGTTTTTTCTCCGGATGTTAAATCGATTAAAAATGCATAATGAATAACACCAATATATTAACCATGAACAATGTTTATACTACGATCGGCATACGTCCGATCATCGTCGGCCGCAGCAGCGGCACCGGGGGGGGGAGATTATTCCCTGCGAGATAACCGGAATATCAGGCAGAAAACTCCCGCTGAATGCGGCATGTGGGCACCGCTACAGACGGAGCTGACAAGAAGCAAGTATCCGATTTACAGATAACGGCGGCATCATGAGCAAGAATATTCTATACAGTGTCCTTGTCCTTGCACTCCTTTTCTTGTCGGCTGGTATGTCTTCCGTTCTGTCGGCACAAAGCCAGGACAATTCTCGGATGACAGTGTCCGGAGTGGTCAAGGACCAGAACGGGGAAGTCCTTCCCGGAGTGATGGTAATGATAAAAGGGACGGCGAAGGGCACGATGACCGCCGAAGACGGTACATTCTCCATTGATACCAAGCATGGCGATGTCCTGATAGTGTCTATGATGGGTTTCATGGATACGGAAGTCAAGATAGGAAACAGGACCAGGATTACCGTTACCTTGGAAGAGGACATCACTGCGCTTGAAGAGTCCAAGATTGTGGAAATCGGTTACGGAGGCCAGGCGAGGAAAGACCTTACGGGAACCGTGAGCATAGCAAAGATCGACGACATGCTGAAAGCTCCTGTCATGAACTTCGACCAGGCCCTTCAGGGCCGTATGGCAGGTGTACAGGTATCTTCGATGGACGGCCAGCCCGGTGCTGAAATGGAAATAGTGATCAGAGGAGCCAACTCCCTGACGCAAAGCAATGCACCTCTGTATGTGGTTGACGGTTTCCCGATGGAAGACTTCTCCGGGGCCGCCATAAACTCCAATGACATAGAATCCCTGACCGTCCTGAAAGACGCGTCTGCAACGGCAATCTACGGTGCGAGAGGTGCCAACGGAGTCATAATCATCGAGACCAAGAAAGGTGTCGAAGGCCGTCCGGTAATCACATACAACGGTACATACGGCTTCCAGACCGTTACCAAGAAGATGGAGATGATGAACGCCCTCGAATTCGTGGAGTATCAGATAGAACGCCAGCCTTCGAGCGTGGACACGTATCTGAACAATGTGGACAGGACGCTGGAAGACTACAAGAATATGGGGCAGGGAACGGACTGGCAGGACGAACTTTTCCGCGTGGCTCCGGTCCACATGCACAATCTTTCCCTGACAGGAGGTACCAAATCCACGAAATATACCGTGTCGCTTTCCGCAGCCGACCAGCAGGGCGTCATAATCTGCTCTGGTTACCAGAAATATTCGGGAAGAATGTCCCTGATACAGGATTTGGGCAAGCGCACAAGACTTACGGTAAATGCGAGCTACACCACGGACAAGACCCATGGACAGACATCTTCGGCAGCCTTGTCCACAAGCAACGCCTATGCATCGTATCTAATGTACAGGACATGGGCATACCGTCCGGTTGACACAAACGGAGTCCCTGACGACGAAGAACTGTTCGACGACTATTTCGACGGTAACAACTCTGCTGTCATGAATCCTATCATCTCGAGCGAAAACGAAGACAAGGTAAACAGGAAAAGCACCTTTGTCTCCAATGCCAAGTTCGAATGGGACATATGGCACGGACTTAAACTCACTGTAAGGGGCGGATATTCCAGATACCTTACCCTGTCCACCCAGTACAACAATTCCAAGACCTATTCCGGTTATCCTACACTGACTAATACCAGGGGAGTGAACGCTTCCAACAACAATAGCCATAAGGTGTCGTGGATGAACGAGAATACCTTGTCCTATGCCAAAAACTGGAAAGAGGATACCCATAAGTTCAATGCTGTCGTCGGTTTCACATTGGAAGGCGTGAAATCCGAAAGATACGGCTACTCGAGCAAGTTCATCCCTATCGAAAGCACCGGAATAAGCGGAATGGACGACGGACTTCCGAACACCATGACGGCACTCCTGTCGGAAAACCGCCTCATGTCTTTCCTCGGGAGGGTAAACTACAATTTCAAGTCCCGTTATCTCGTGACGGCATCCTTCAGGGCTGACGGCTCGTCGAAATTCGCTCCGGGCAACCGATGGGGATATTTCCCTTCAGGGGCATTTGCGTGGAGAGTCAGCAAGGAACCGTTCATGAAGAAAGTCAAGGTCATAAACGACCTGAAACTCAGGGTCAGTTACGGCCTCACGGGAAACAACCGTGTCGGAGATTTCTCGACATGGCCGTCTATGGGCATCAACGATTACTACGGCTTTGACAACAGCGAGCCGGGAGAGGCTTTGGTGCCTGACGACATGGGCAATCCGGACCTTACCTGGGAGACCACGGCCCAGCTTGACCTCGGACTCGACATCAGGCTGTTTAAGAACCGCCTGAGCCTTACCGTCGACTGGTACCAGAAACTTACCCGGGACCTGCTGCTGAATGCGAACATCCCGTACAGTTCCGGCTACACTTCGGTCTACAAGAACATAGGCAAGGTCCGCAACAGGGGGCTCGAACTCTCTTTGAGCACAATAAACGTACGCACTCGCAACTTCCAGTGGTCTTCAGATTTCAACATAAGTTTCAACAGGAGTACCGTGCTCGAACTGGCGGAAGGGGAGACGAACTATCTGTCGAGGATCAGTTTCACGGGAGACTTCAATTCCACCTATCTTTATATAGCGAAGATCGGCCAGCCGATGGCTCAGTTCTACGGAATGCAGTGGGCCGGAGTCTATGGCTATGACGACTTCAACGTGGATGCCTCCGGCAATTATGTCCTGAAGAACAATGTCCCTACTAACGGAAACGACAGGGCCTCCATCCAGCCGGGAGACATAAAATATGTGGACCAGAACGGGGACGGGGTCGTGAACGACCAGGATATGGTGGTCATCGGACGCTGCGAACCTATCCATCAGGGCGGCTTCAACAACAATTTCACGTACAAGAACCTGTCCCTGAACGTTTTCTTCCAGTGGCGCTACGGATGTGACGTGATGAACGCCAACAGGATAATCTTCGAAGGGAACTATGCGAACAAGTCCATAAACCAGTACAAAAGTTATACGGACAGATGGTCGCCTACAAATACCGACAGCGAGAACTTCAGGGTAGGAGGCCGCGGCCCGTCGGGAGTCTACAGTTCGAAAACCATCGAAGACGGTTCTTTCCTGCGTCTGAAGACAGTGCAGCTTGCCTACACTTTCCCGAAGAAATGGATGAAGAAGATACGTCTGAACACTATTCAGGTGTTCATTTCCGGAGAAAATCTCTGGACATGGACAAAGTACAGCGGTCTTGATCCGGAAGTGTCCACGAAGAATACCGCCCTTACGCCGAACTTCGACTATTCGGCATATGCAAGGAACAGGATATTTACCGGAGGAGTCAAAATTGTGTTTTAATACTGGATATCCGATATGAAAAAGATATTTATTACATTTTTGTGCATTGCGGCAGTCTCGTCCTGCGGATTCCTCGACACCGAGCCTGACGATTTCGTGACCCCGACAAATTCCTACAGCACCGAGGAAGAAATCGACATGGCCCTTAACGGTGTCTATGCGACTCTGGCGGAGTCCGCCCTCTACGGAGGAAACATGTTGGGAAGAATGGGGCTGTCGGCGGACATCGGCTACGAGAGCTATTCCTCGGATTACGGTACTGTGGGCGATTATGACGTCTCTCCGAGCGACTCCAAGATTCTTACGTACTGGAGGGAATTCTACGAAGGCATCAACAGGGCCAACATGCTGATAAAGTATATGGACAACGCCGGACTTGACGAGCAGACGAGGAATAATGTCTACGGACAGGCTCTTTTCCTGAGGGCGTACTATCATTTCATGCTCGTGGTAAGGTTCAACAGGATACCTCTGATTCTCGAACCTGCAGAGGGCAGCGGCAGGGAAGACCTGCAGATCCCGCAGAGCGAACCCCGGGATGTCTACCTCAAGATAATAGAGGATATGGAAGAGGCTGCGAATCTTGTGCGTCCGGTGTCGGAAGTCGAGTCCCCGTGCCGGGTAAGCCAGTCGACGGTCTACGGCATATTGGCAAGGGTCTGCCTGTACATGGCAGGCTATCCTGTCCGTGAACCGGGAATGTACGCCAAGGCGAAGGAATATGCCCAGAAGGTAATCGATACCGGATTCCATTCCCTGAACCCGTCATACGAATCCCTGTTCCTCGACTATATCCAGGACAGGTACTATCCTCAGGAGAGTCTTTTTGAAGTGGAGTTCTACGGCAACAACGAAGGCTCCTACACCACTACGGCCGGTATGGTCGGAAGAAACAACGGCATAGGATGTTCGAGCCAGACCGTATCGACTACAGGGCAGACAGTAGTCGAGATGTACGGCTATTCCATAGGCACAATCCGGGCCACTCCGTATTTCACGGAACTGTACGGAGACGGGGATCTGAGGCGGGACTGGACCATCGCCCCCTATACCTACAACACTACAACAGGGGAGAAATCCTACCAGACGAACAACGTGTGGATAAAGTATTGCGGAAAGTTCAGGAGGGAATGCGAAGCCACTTCATCCCGATCGACCAACTATACCTCCATCAACTTCCCGATATTGAGATATTCGGACGTGCTTCTGATGTGGGCCGAGGCGGTGGCATCCGACGTGAACAGTACAGATGCGGACCTTGGTCAGGCCCTCGAATATGTCAATCAGGTGCGGCGCAGGGGATACGGCCTTGATATCTACACTCCGAGCACTGTCGCAGATCTTGAAGAAAGTGACAGGCTTACCCTGCTCGAGAACATAAAGGACGAAAGGGCGAGGGAACTCGGATTCGAACTTCTGCGGAAAGACGACATAGTGCGGTGGAACGAGTTCTACGACAGGATGCGTTACGTCAGGAGCCTTACCCTCGCTATTCCTGACTCGTACACTTCCTCTTATTATATCAACGTCAAGAGATTCTACGCCAATGCGGACCAGAGGGATGAGTTCTGGCCTATACCGACATACGAGATGGGCGTGAACAGGACCCTTGTGCAGAATCCGGGATGGTAAAAAACAGCAACAGACATGTATACAAGAGTTATAATCATACTTTCATTTCTTTCTGCGCTGGCCCTTTCCGGCTGCAGGAAGGAGTTCGAAAAAGTCAGTGACGTGGCTTTCGAAGTGAATGCCACGTCCGGAACCTACAAGGTAGGCGAGCCTGTCCTCTTCGAGATGTCCGGCGACCCTGACTTCATAACGTTCTATTCCGGAGAGGAAGGGAATGACTATGCCTTCAAGGATACCGACAGGATTACGGAGACGGAGATGACATTTTCCTTCATGACCACGACTTCTTCAGGGACTGTCGGCTATCCGAACCCTTCGGTGGTACCCATAGCCTGGTCTGACGACTTTTCCGGCGAATATACCGTGGAGGCAGTAAATAACGCCACGTGGCACGACATCACGGATCAGTTCAGATTGCCTGACGATACCGGGGTAACGCAGTTGTTTTCCAACGAACTCTATATCACGGATCTTTATACAGACCCGTCAAAGCCCATATACTTTCGCTTTTACTATTGCGTAGAGGCTTTCGACCAGTCCCTTGCCGGAGGGCAGGGCAACGGAAGGACACAGTGGCAATTCCTGTCCGTTGCATTCAACGGAGTGGCAGGCGAGACAGTCTCGGAACTGTATGACATTGTCGGTGCCGGATGGACCATCGTAAAGACAGATTCCTACAATGATGAGAGCATCGGCAATTTCCAACCCGATATCAACAGCGGCAGAATCCTTTTCCGCAGCGATTTCCGTCCGACGCAGGACAGGGAATGCTGGGCGGTCTCCGGTCCGATCCATAAGATAGACAACATAAACCACGGGCCGGACAGAGGCCTGGGCATAAAGTCCGTGGCGGATTCCGACATGACGGAATACACTTATACCTATACCGAGCCGGGAGTATACGAAGTCGCTTTCGTGGCGGCAAACGCCAATGTCTACGACAGGAAAGAGACTGTAAGACACCTGACTGTCGAGATAGTCGAGGACGAGGCTTCAATCGAAAACCCCGAACCGGGAGAATGGAAATAAACCGAATGAATACAATGAAGAACAAAGCATACATAATATTGTCCATGATATTTCCTGCGATCATGGGGTCATGCACGCAGGAACTTGAGGACAAGGGCAGACCGGTGATTCCCGACGGGACACCGGTGCAGTTCAGCGCAGCCCAAGGCAATACTCCGGACACACGTACCGAAGTGTCAGCAGGAGATGACGGGCTTTTGGATATAGTCTGGAGTGCAGATGATGCAATCGGCATCTACGGTATGGTGGACGGACGGTCTTCGGGCAGCAATGTGGAATATGCCGTGACTCCTTCCGACAACGGTTCCGACGCGACGCTTTCGGCGGTTGACCCGTCGGAGATGTTCACATGGCAGTCGGGCGTGGACCAGGGCTATTATGCCTACTATCCGTACGACGACGATGAAACAGTGGACTGGCAGGTGCAGGCGCATCCTTTCTCACTGCCTTCCGTTCAGGTGCAGCAGGCCGGTAATTCGCCCGCACATCTTTCGGACTATCTGCTGATGACTGCAAAACAGGAGTTTTCAGCAGATGACAACGCCGGAGGAAATGTCCGCTATGTTTTCCGCAACATCTTCTCTGTAGTGGAGTTCCGCCTGAAGATGGATGCTCAGTTGTCAATAGATGCGGTGCCCGTAAAGAATGCCGTCCTGTCTTCCGCCTCCACGGATCTTGCATGGCCGGAAGCGACCATAGATCTTACCGCAGAGGTTGCTGACGAGGCATCCCTGCCTGTAACGGTTACCGCATCGGGCAAGGAGATATCGCTTGACATAACTGAAAACGCCGATCTTGTCAAGGATGGATATACGAGCCTCTGGTTCGTGGCGGCTCCGGGCGTACACGGGGCCGGGGACCTTACCCTCAGACTCACGGCCATAGACAATTCCGTGTACACCCTGACCATACCTGAAGGGGTCACTTTCCTTCCGAACAGACATTATGTCCGCGAGTACGAACTTTCCCTGGACGGTTTCATTCCTGAACAGGACTTCGATGTGGAGATTCCGGAACTGACGGTAAATGCAGGCGAGCCCCTTGCCATTCTTACTGAAGGGACAGCCGAGACTATTGAAATCTGGACAGGGGAAGAAGGACATGACTTCGAGTATTCCGACAAGGACAGGATGCAGGAGCCGGTAATGACAGTGAATTTCAAGATGGCATTGCAAAGCGGTACGCAAAGGCATCCGGCGGCGATAAAATATTCGCACGACTTCAGCGGGGAAATGACTGAGGAGGCGATTCTTGCGGCGACCTGGACAGATGTGTCAGATGAATTTGACTTTACGACATTTATTTATAACGTTGACAATGACGAGGATGCGCAGGATAATGAGCCTCACGATGCCGGTATTGTAGACTGTACGGACTGGTTCAGCGAAGATACCAGGACATGTCGTATAGCGTTTTTCTATCATATAGATGCCTACGATGCAGATTACGTGGACGAGCAGACCGGCACGGCCGGAAACGGCAGGACATTCTTCTACCTTTGGGACATGTGGGTAAGGTCGCAATATCCGTCAGAGGAAACATTCGAGGAAGTGTACAGGCAAATCTATGCGGCGGATGACAGCGGCAGGGATGAGACCTGGCCTACCTTCGTGGAAGGGGAAGGTTTCGTTGCGTCGGATGCCAATGACTACAACAACAGAATCCGAGTGTACAGTTATCTGAACGGCAAATATCCATACGTCGTACGCTTGGGCTCTACATTCAGACCTACGACCGACAGGAACTCCTGGTTCGTCCTTCCTGAACTCACAAGACCTGAGGCCAAGAATGTCGGCAGAGACACCCCTGTCCTGCTCAAGGACACTGACGAGCAGATGCAGCAGCAGTACACATGGACATTCGACACCCCGGGTACATACAATGTAGTTGTCGTCGGTACGATAATGACTCTTGCCGGAGAGACCTATGTGACAAGGGAATTTGAAGTGACAGTTAATGAATGACATAAATGAGAACGATAAAGAGAATATTCTACCTTTCTTCGGTTTTTCTTGCGGCACTTTCATGCTCCGAAAAGAACAACGTCGAAGAACTTCCCGCAGAGCCGGGTACGATAGAGGTCCGCGGTACGCTGACAGACGTCCGTCCGCTTGACGAAGGGTCGGAATTCTATCCGCAGAACACCCGTTACGCCGTGACTGCGGAGGCCGTGTCCTGTTTTGATTCCCCGATGGACTATGCCGTCGGACTCAAGGAATACAGAGGGCCTGAGGAGGTCAGGAGCGGCAGCGACGGCACCATATACATCGCTTCCGATGTCGCGGATCTGGCTTCATACGGCTGGACGGCGACCGGAGGTCAGTTTGCCGCAGGCGATGTCCTGTACTACCTGCATTCCATTTCCTGCAAGGCGAACGAATGGATCTCCGTCCCTTATCCTGATGCTGCGGAGGTGTCTCCGGTAGTATTCGGGGAGAGTTTGAGAGTCAGCGACGTGCAGATCCCTGGAATGCCGATTGCAAGCGTGCCGGTCCTTCGCGGCAGCACGGTAAGCAATGTCTGCATGGCAATACTTCCGGACGGTTCGTACATAGCCTCGTGCACCGGGGTTTCTTCCACGCAGCGTATCTCTCTGTTCAAGTCCGACGACAGGGGAAATTCCTGGTATGCACTGGACGGTACCAACGTGGCAGAGAACGGAGTCTCGAATTACTACAACCTCTTTGTCCATAACGGCAGCCTTTATATGATGGGAGCCGGAGCCGACAATCTGAATGTAGTGATATCCAGGTCGGACGACGGAGGCCGGACATGGACCGTACCGGCTGACGGCAACTCCGGAATACTTATAGTGGGACGCTTCCATTCTGCGGCAGTGCCTGTGGCGGTAAGCGGCGGACGGATCTACAGGGCTATGGAAGAAGTGGCCGATGACGAGTCAAGACGGCCTTTCGTGATGTCCGCTCCGGCCGATGCCGACCTTCTCGTGGCAGACAACTGGACAAAAACAAACAGCGTGACATATTCTGGACTTTCTTATGTAGATGATCCGGTATCGGAACTCATCGAGGGCAACGCAGTCGCCACTCCTGCGGGAGAAGTCTATAACATATTGCGGGCAAGCAGCACTTCGACAAGCGTCGCTGCCATGAAACTTGCGGTTTCCGAAGACGCTGCCGCACTTGATTCCCCGGACGAAGACTCTTTCGTGAAACTTCCGGGCGGCGGCAAGAAATTCACGATACGCTATGACGCGGCAAGCGGCTATTATTGGACCCTTACCAATCCGGCTTCGGACGATGTTGCAGGCATGCAGCACGAGGGCATCTATGCCTCCGGCATAACGCATGACCTTGTCCGCAACAGATTGGTGCTCGTGCGTTCGAGCGACCTTGAGACCTGGGTGCAGTACAAGCAGATCCTCGCCGACCCTGATCCGTTCTTCCACGGCTTCCAGTACGTTGACTGGCAGTTCGACGGGAACGACATAGTGGCCGTATGCCGCATGGCATGTCCGGAGAGTCGCGGACTTCCCGTCCGCCAGCATGACGCCAATTTCATGACATTCTTAAGGATAGAGAATTTCAGGGATCTGTAGCATGCTGCGTCGTCTTTCCATAGTACTGCTTGCCGCTATCCTTTTCCTGCCTTGTATGGGGCAGGAAAAGGGCGGTCCCGTAGTAGAAGTCCGGGGGACACTTATAGACATAAGGCAGGCAGAGAGGTGGAGCGGTGCGTATCCGCAATGCAAGGGATTCCGTTTCGGAAACTCATTGCCTGACTTCCTCGTGGGGAAACGGTATGCAGTGAGCCTGAAGGAATATGTCGGTCCCCGCGAGATGAGGGCCGACAGTCCGTGCAAAATAACCATAGCACTTTGCGGGGCGGAGCCGGACAGGGCACTCTGGCATGAAACGGAAGACTTTTTCATAAACGAAAGCAGATACGTTGTCTATACAGCCGATTATAATTGTCCGGGGGAGTGGATGGCTCTGCCGCCTTCCGGGGATGGAGCACCCTCGGCTATGCTCTTTGCGGACAGTCTGAGGGTGGCTGATACGGAGCCGGTGCCGGGGACGGTGATAGCAAGGGTAAAAGACTTGAGGAAGTCCCATATCACGAATCCGGGCATAGTGATTCTTCCGGACGGAAACTATCTTGCCGCATGTTCCGGGGTTTCAGCAGAAAGGACTGCCACTTTCTTCCGGTCGGCAGACAAAGGCAGGTCATGGGAAAGAATATCCTACGGACATTATCCGATAAACTTCTATTCGCTGTTTGTCCATGACGGGGATGTCTACATGCTCGGGACAAGGATTCCCGAAGGGGATATCATAATATGCCGTTCAGAAGACGGAGGCAGGACATGGTCATTCCCGGAGGATGACAGCAGCCCGGGATTCCTGTTCAAGGGCCGCTTCCATTCGGCACCGGTTCCTGTGGTACGCCACGGCGGCAGGATCTGGAAAGCCATGGAAACTAACGCCAAGGACGAACCGAGAAGATGCTTCGTCATTTCCGCCCCCGAAGGCTCTGATCTTATGGAGGCTTCCAACTGGAAGATGAGCAGGCAGTTGTCTTACTCTGAAGACTGGCCTACAGTCGGCGGCGACAGGTTCCGGCAGTGGATAGAAGGCAATGTGGTCGTGATGCCGGACGGCGATATGGTCAATCTGTTGAGGGTGGATGAGCACAAGGCAGGCCGTACGGCCGCCGTGGTCCACATAGATTCTCCGTCGAGGCTTTCTTTCAATCCCGAAAAGGATATCATAGAGATGCCTGGAGGAGGAAAGAAATTTACCGTCCGCTACGATACGGTGTCCGGCAGGTACTGGTCCATAGTTTCGGCGGTGTCCGACAAGTACAAGGGCATGACCCACGAAGGCATCTATTCAAACGGCATACATTGCGGACTGCTTCGGAACAGGCTTGTGCTCATAAGTTCGGAAGATGTCCGTCATTGGCGGGAGGAGACTGTACTTATTGAAAGTGACGATCCTTTTTTCGACGGTTTCCAGTATGTGGACTGGCAGTTTGACGGAGATGATATGGCAGCGGTCATAAGACTTGCAATGGAGGAGGAGAGAGGCCTGCCGCAGCGGCAGCACGACGCCAATTTCCTTGTATTCCTGCACATTCCGGAGTTCCGTAGCGGAAATTACGATACGATTCACATAAACACATTACAATAATTGATGATCATGAAGAAGATTCTGCAATTCTTTATTCTGCCGGCAGCGTTTCTGCTTACGGCTTTTCAGATGAACGGACAGCCTTTCCTCAGGCTTCCGGCGATAATCGGAGACCACATGGTGCTTCAAGAAAACAGTACGGTAACCCTTTGGGGATGGGCGGATCCGAACACTACTGTAACGGTGGCCCCTTCCTGGTGCGAACCTGTATCCGTGAAGGCCGGCTTTGACACTGCGTGGGAAGTCAAGGTAAAGACTCCTGCCGCTACGACAGAGCCCCAGAGCATAGTGTTCACTGGCAGGCAAAAGGTCACTGTGGAGGTAAAGGACATCCTCATTGGTCAGGTATGGCTTTGCAGCGGACAGTCCAACATGAACTACAGTGCCGCAAACGGGGTCATAGACATGAAAGAAGAACTTGAAAAAGGAAATCTCAATCCGGAGATACGGCTTTTCACTGTCACGAAGAACAGTACGAAATACCCTCAGAACGATTGCGAAGGCAAGTGGGAGGTATGCACTCCGGAAAGTGCACGATGGTTTTCTGCTGTGGGATATTTCTTCGGCAAATATCTTCAGGAGGGTCTCGGCAAGCCTGTCGGCCTCGTGAATTCTTCCTGGGGCGGCACTCCGGTCGAGGTATGGGTGCCGAATTCCGCAATGGGCAGGAACAAGGAGATGGTCGCTTCATGGAAAGAGCATTCGAAGAGCAACAGATGGGGGATAGGCACCGTCTACAATGCCATGATATCTCCTATCCTTGACACTGATTTTGCCGGTGTGATATGGTATCAAGGAGAGTCGAACAAGGAGAATGCCGGGTTGTATGCAGCGGAGTTTTCCATGATGATAAACGAATGGCGCAAGGCTTTCAAAAAGGAACTTCCTTTCTATTTCGTGCAGATAGCCCCTCATTCGAGCCGGGTTGAAGGTACTACCGGGGCTGCCTTGAGGGAGCAGCAGGCCAAGGTGGCGGCAACCGTGCCGAAGACCGGCATGGTAGTGATTTCAGATCAGGTGGACGATGTCCGGAACATACATCCGAAGTATAAGAAAGAAGTGGGCCGCAGGCTTGCAATGTGGGCTCTCGGAGACACTTACGGAAAGACAGGATTCAAGTACAGACATGCGGAAATGGCTTCCGTCGAGTTCGACAGGGCCCGTGCCGTCGTCACTTTCAATAATGCAGAAGGCGGACTTGTCTGCAAGGGTGCTTCCATTGTCGGCCTTGAGATCTGCGACGATTCCATGGAATTCATGCCGGCCCAGGGCATGATTTCCGATGACGGGAAACTCATGGTATGGAACAAGAAGGTAAAGAGGCCTGTGGCTGTAAGATATTGCTGGAGCGACGGCGCCATAGGCAATCTTTTCGATTCGGCAGGACTTCCTGTGGCTCCATTCAGAAGCGGCAGTTCCGCTGCCGCCGCATCCAAGGTGTCGGGGCTGTCTGTACCAGAGGTAACTGTAGAGGCTTCCGGCTGTCAGGTAAGGACGCTTATGAAAGGTGCGCAGATATTCCTGAACAGAGCATATCCGGTAACCGAACTTCCGGCAGCCTTCGAGGGTTTCCAGATGCTTGCGCATGAAGCCAACAATGTCGAAGCCCTGGAATACAAGGTAACTTCGGCCACGAAAGGCAGAATCTACATAGCCGTAAGGCAGAACAGCCGCACCGAAACCGGACTTTCGGGATGGAAACAGTTGGATGACAGCAGGATAGTCTATACTACAAACGGCAACAGCAAGCCTGGAATCCTGTTCATCTACTACAAGGAGGTAAAGGCGGGCCAGACGGTCAGACTCCCTGAAGTAGTGGACTTTGCGAGCGTCACACTTCTGGCTCCGAAAATCGTGTACACGGAGTAATTTTCCTCTGGCATGGGAAAACTTATTTCAATATTGGCGGCGGCCTGTATGTTGCAGGCTGCCGCATTGGCAGCAGAACCGCTTCGCAATGCGTCTCCGATAATGGCAGGAGGGGAGGATGGCTTGTCTCCGATGTCTTTCGGCCTGACATACAGCAATTACCCCAAGGGATTCGCCTATATCTCCACAGAAGAGGCTCCGGATATTTTCGTGCTCGTGAAGTCCGGTACGGCAGATGCAAGAGGCTTTTGGTGGTGCAGGTACGACTGCCGGACTCCCGACGGACATCAGGTCTACAGGAAACCTGTGCGCTGCAAGACCCCGTGGGACGGGGGAAAGGACATACCTTCCGTCATCAAGGTCTTTCAGGACGGGGCCGATATCTGGCTTCTGCGTCTGACCACAAAGCGCATCGAGACTGCGAGGTGGAACGGGTACGACGGATTCGAAGCGGAGGAAGTGCTGCCGCTCGAAGGCATAGACCACAGGATAAATTCGTTCGACTGTATCAGGAGGGATCTCAATACCATAGAGATAGTCCTGCTCTGCAATGACGGGAAAAGTTACAGGCCCGAGACATTCAAGGGCGATACGCAGTCCTATTACGACGGAGCGGGCATCTATCGCGGTGAATTGCCTGCGGCAGGAGTATTCCGTTTCCATGTGGATAACGGCTGGCATCAGGTCTCGGATGTCGGGCAGGTGTCGGACGACATGAGGGTAATCATCGGTCCGGGAGAGATTGCCGCAGTGGATGCCGGAGACGGCTGTTATGGCGGATATGTAGTGACCAATCTCCTCGGCAGCATGAAATTCATCCCTTACATGGAACGTATCCCGAAAGGGGGCATACATCCTTTCCATATCAGGGATGAAAAGGGCAATGTGCTTGTGCACAAGGCATACAGTTCCCGACTCATTTCCGTAGCCGACGGTCTGGGAAACAGGAGCGGACTGCTGATAGGAGGGGAGGCCGCAATGTACAGGTACTCGTTCCTGCGTCTTGCGGCGGACGGCTCTCCGGTCTATTCCCCGGCTGCTGCCGTTCTGGAAAAGAATGCGCCTCTTTACGGAGGCTCCCTTACCGTTCCTAACGTAGTAGACTGGGACGGAGACGGAGTGCTGGATATCGTGGCCGGAAATTCCGAAGGCCGCCTGCTGTTCTTCAAGAACAACGGTACCGATGCGGAGCCGGATTTCGCAATGTCCGAAGAAATATGTGCCGGCGGCAAGCCGATACTCCTGAGACCGGGCTACCATGTGGTTCAGGGTCCCTTCGAGGCTTCCTGGGGCTATCTCTGCCCGACGGTATATGACTGGAACGGGGACGGACTCCTGGATGTCATGGTGTCGGGGTCAAGGAAAAAGTATGAGATAATGCTCAATGAGGGAACTCCGACAGAGCCCCGTCTTGCCGCCCCCGTGCCGATAATGGTGGATAATCTTGAATTGTACGGGACATGGAGGGTAAGGCCGGCCATAACAAAGGTAGGTGGCGTGAATGTCATGGCCATAATGGACGAAGATAATGCCCTTCATCTTTACAGGCAGGTGGACGACTACAACGTAGAGGATGCCGGAAAACTGCGGCTTGAGGACGGAAGCCAGATCACAGGCCACAACAATGCAGGGGAAGGACTCGGACAGAAAGGCCGGGGCAAGTTGAGGTTCGTCGACTGGAACATGGACGGAAAGACAGACCTTCTTGTCGGCTCCGTCAAGCGTTCTTCTTACCCGTCTCCGGACAGGGGACTCCCTTATTCCCGCTTCCTGCATAAACAGAACGGCCTGCAGGTCATGTACTTTGAAAACGTCGGCACGGATGAGGAAATGGTCTTCAAAGAGCCGGTGCAGTTCCAGGTAGACGGGAAGGATTTCTATCTCGGCGCACATTCCAATGCTCCCGAGCCGTGCATGCTCGGAGATGTATCCGACGGACCGAATCTGCTCGTGGGCTGCGAAAGCGGCAAGTATTACTTTTTCGAAAGAGGACATATTACCACTGTCGGGATTCCTGAAAACTGAAAAGTCCCGTAAGGATAATTATTCGTAACTTTACAGCCGTATGAACCGATTTTGCCCGGCATGACAATTAAGACACTAATAAAACTGTCTGTGGCAGTTGTCCTGATATTCTCCGCCTTTGTGTCGTCTTACGCCAAGACTGACACGGGGCGGAGTCTTTCGTTTGCCGTCGTCGATTCTCTGGATTCCGGACCTGTAGTCGGCGCAGTGGCGGAACTTCTTGGCGAAGACGGCAGGCTTAAGGCCTATGCCACGACAGGAAACGACGGCTCTGCGGTGCTGGACAATGTGGAGAACGGCAAATACACCATCCGGCTTTCCATGCTCGGCTACGAGACCTGCTCTTTCCGGATTGAAAAGACTTCTGATGTTTTCGATGCAGGGACCTTCATCATGAAAAGTTCGCCCATGACCATAGATGCTGCCGTCCACGTGGAGGAGTCCATAAGGTCTTCGCAGAACGGGGACACCATCTCCTATAATGCGGCCTCATACAAGGTTATAATCGGGGCGGACACCGAGTCGCTTGTCTCCAAGATGCCCGGAATAGTGATGACTGAAACCGGGGTCAATGCCCACGGGCAGGACGTAAGGAAGATAACCCTTAACGGGAAGGACTTTTTCGGCAATGACGTGGTAACCGCCTTGAAGAACATTCCGGCGGATATGGTAAAGGAGATTGAGGTAGTGAACAGCAAAAGCGACATTGCGGAACTCACGGGAGTGGACGACGGGGATACCTACACGGCCATAAACATTGTCACGAAGCCTGAAACCCGCAACGGGATGCTTTCCGGCAAGGTCTACGGGGGATATGGCTACAGCGACAAGTACATTGCCGGTACGGGCCTCAACTGGTTCGGAGATGATTGCGCCCTTTCCGTCCTTGGCATGTCGAACAACATGAACCGCTACAATTTCATGTCCGGAGACATTACCGGCGGGGACGACAATTCATCGGCAGGCAAAACTTTCAGACTGAAGGAATTGCCGGGAATTTCCGATGTGCATTCGGCCGGAGTCAATTTTTCCAACGAGTGGATAACGGGTACCTATTTCTTCGGCTGCATTGACAACGGAAACGAGTCCGAGAACCACAGGAGACGTGCAGAGTCGGACTCCAAGGAACTTCTGACAGACTACACCACCGGGTCGCATGCAAGAAACTACAGCCATAATTTCTCGTCAAAGATAACCATAGCGCCTTCCGGCAGCCACAGTTTCATAATACGGCCTACGCTGAACATTCAGGACAATACCTCAGGCAGTCTGCAGAAAACCATGTACAGCAACCTTTTCTCTGACGGCAGCAGCGAATTTCTCAGAAACCGTCTTACGGACGCGTCTTCCGACAAATGGGCCCTCGCCGCTTCGCTCCGGCTTTCCTACAGGTACAAGTTCCTGAAAAAGGGCAGGACTCTCTCGCTTTCGGGCGGGGTAACTTACAACGACGGCCGTACTTCCTCCACCAACGGCCAGTACACATTCCTTGATCCGGACTCTGAGATTGAGCCGGATTTCGCAGACTCCTATTCTTCGCAACTCAAGGATTATTTTTCGGGAAGGCTGAGGGCGGACGGTACGCTGGCCTATACAGAGCCTGTAAGCAGACGGAGCCGGCTGACCCTCGAACTGAAGGCGGCATACGACAGATCTTCCGCCGACAACAAGGTTTTCCTCCATGACAAGGATAAAGGTACATACGGAGACACACCGGATCCGCGTCAGTCGGCCCTCAACACGAGTTCATTCCTTACTGCAGGTGCCAACGTGCGCTATAACTACTATTTCAGGAAAGTGGCATTGACTGCCAGTGCTGGCTTTCAGAATGTCCGATTCAACGGAAACGTGACAGTGCCGTATGCGGCTTCTTCGTCCAAGGATTTCAGGGATGCCGTCTACAGGATAGTTGCCAACATTCCGGTCAACAAAAGCCACACTGTCCGCTTGGAGGCAAGGAGCCGTACATCGAATCCTTCCGCAAGCCGGCTGCAGAATGTCGTGAATCTTGCCAATATGAGCAACATAAGGGCAGGCAATCCGGACCTGGAACCTTCATATCTGAACGACCTGAATGCAAGATATGTCTTTACCGATGCGAAATCGGGGTCCACGTTTTCCGTGAGTGCCTCATATTCGTTCAGCAACAACTATGTGGCCGATTCCCTTGTAGTGGATTCCCCGGGCTTCGTAGTGACGGAAGGCGTAGCGCTCGACGAAGGGGATCAGTTCGTCAAGCCGGTAAACATGCGGGGTTACAGCAGGATAAGGGCAGATCTTACATGCGGAGTCCCGCTCAAGTTCCTCCGAAGCAATCTAGGAATCACGGCCGGAACATCGGTAAGCCGCCTTCCGAGCATGGTAAACGGGGCATATTCTCCGGTAAAACGTGACTGGTACACCCTCGGGATAAGTTTCAACAGCAATATCAGCGAGAGAGTTGACTTCAGTCTCGGCTATACTGCAAGGGCCAACCTGAACGAGCAGATTACAAAGGCCGGACGCATAGACAACAATTTCATGGTGCACAGGGCTACGGCATTCGTCAAGGTCATCTTCTGGAAGGGATTCACATTTACCGGCAACCTTGTCTGGAGGCAGAACAAGAGCCTTGATGCAAGATTCGACGACTCGGCCTGCCTGTACGACCTGTACATAGGCAAGAGGCTGTTCCGCAACAATCTCGGGGAGATAAGCATAGGCGTTACCGATCTTTTCGACGACAATGCACTCAAGTTTACCCACAGCATAGGCACTTCAGGCACCAGCGACGGTACCTATCTCAGCCTCGGCCGTCTTTTCATCGTAAATTTCGTCTACGACATACGTTGGCGCAGGAAATGAGGGTGCCTGCGTGGTCCCGGATATGCGAAGAAATTCAACTGCGGCTGACCTTCAGAACATTCTTGCGGACACGGATTTGCGAAATGACCTTGTCCAGTTCGAGGTTGCTCGGCACGGAAATCTTCATCTGGATGTCGTATGTGCCGTTGCGCCCGTTTTCATTCACGCTGAAATTCCTGATTGACGCACGGAATGCGTTTACCGTATCTATGATTTCATTGATTACCGACGGCTCATGGGCGGCAATGACCTTCAGGCCCACCTGGAAACTGGATGTGCTCGGGCTGTCGCTCCATTTTACTTTCTGGATCCTGTACGGGTATCTTTCCATGAGCCTGGCGGCGTTCGGGCATGAAATCCTGTGAATCTTTATCCCGTCCTTTATGGACACAAAGCCGAAAACATCGTCCCCGAACACAGGATTGCAGCACTTTGCCATTTTGTAGTCGAGGGATTTGACGTTTTTTGCGTCTATTATCATGATGTCGTCGGAAGCCTCCGCCTTGTTTTGGCTTTGGCGTCCGCTTTCCTGCTTTTCGGCAGGAGTTTCCTCAGTGGCTTTTTCATGGTTCCCGTCGAGGAAGTTCTTTACATCCGCTATATCCACGGTACCGTCGCCCACTGCAGCGAAGAACGCATTGACATTCTTGTACTGCAGTTTTTTCATCAGGGTTGCAAGGGCCTCGTCGTTGAGTTCGAGTTTCCAGTTCTTCAGCCTTCGTTCGAGCAGTTCCTTTCCCTCGGCCGCTTTCTGAAACTCAGCCTCGGAGAGTTTCTGCCTGATTTTCGTACGCGCCTTGCTGGTCACGACGAAGTTCAGCCAGTCTTGCGACGGCTTCTGGTTCTTGCTGCTCATTATTTCCACGACATCGCCGGTCTTGAGCTTCTCCTTTATCGGCACGGCCTTGCCGTTGACCTTGCCTCCGGTGCATCTGATTCCGAGGTTGGAATGTATGTCGAATGCGAAGTCGAGCACGGTCGAGCCTGCGGCGAGCTTGCGGAGTTCCCCGGAAGGGGTGAACACGAAAATTTCCTTTGACGGCGGTTCCGGCAGATCATCTTCATAGTAGCCTGAGCCGGTTTTGCCGTTTTCGGGGTGTTCGAGTATGTATCTTACGGACGTGAGCCATTTGTCGAGGGTTTCCTCGTGCTTTATGCCCTTGTAGGACCAGTGGGAGGCGAGTCCGTTTTCTGCCATGTCGTCCATCCTCTTTGTGCGTATCTGCACTTCGAGATAGACGTTGTCCTTGTTCTTGACAGTGATGTGCAGGGATTCGTAGCCGTTCGGCTTGGGGTTGGAAATCCAGTCCCTGAGGCGGTTGGTGTCGGATTCGTATTCTTCGGTGACCCGGGAGAACACTCTCCAGCATAGGGCATGCTCCTTTTCCCTGTCCGGCTCGCAGTCTATTATGAACCGGATTGCAAACACGTCGTAGACACCCTCGAACGGGACTTTCTGCTTCTGCATCTTTCTCCATATCGAGTAGGCGGTCTTAGTACGGACCTTCAGCTTGTATTTTATGCCTTCTTCCGAAAGCTTGTTCTTCAGCGGCTCGATGAACTGCGTAGTGAGGAGTTGCCTGTCCTTTTCCGTGCTTTTCAGCTTGTTGGTGATTGCCCTGTACTGCTCCGGCTCTGCATATTTGAAATAGATGTCCTCCAGTTCGCTCTTCATGTTGTAGAGTCCGAGCTGGTGGGCAAGGGGGATGTATAGCATCAGTGTCTCGAGAATCTTCCTTTCCTTGGACAGTTTCGGGAAGATGTCGAGGGAGCGCATCACTTCAAGCCGGTCGGCGAGCTTCAGGACAGTCACGCGGGGGTCTTTCGAGTAGGAGACGATGAGTTTCTTGTAGTTCTCCGCTTCAAGTTTCGTGTCTTTGGGCTTGATTGTGGAAATCTTGTTCAGCCCGTCCACGAGGGTGAGCACGTCCTTGCCGAAGTCGTTTCCTGCCGTGATGTCGGTCTCCGGATGGAATCTCTGGGCCTCGTGCAGGAATACCGCAGCCACGCATTCTGCCGGGAGCCCGATTTCGTCCGATGCGATTTTTGCGACTCCGACGGGATGCTCAATGAACGGGTGTCCGTTGCCTCTTGTCTGTCCTTCCAGGGCATTAAGGGCTATCGACCAGGCCGATCTGACGAGATTTCTGCCTTTCTCGTCGTAGTTCGGGAACAATTCGTCTATTCTGTCCATGGCAAGCAGTTTTATTCGGTTTTCCAAACTTTCAGATATTCGTTCAGGGCCCACATCTCGTCCCTGTATTTGGCCGCTGCGAGGAAGTCGAGGTCTGCGGCAGCCTTCTGCATGTTCTTCTTTGCAGTTTCCGAAGCCTTTATGACCTGTTCCCGGGTCATGGAACGGATTACCGGGTCCTGAAGTACGGCAGCGAGGTCAGCACGGATGTAGCCGTCGGTGTAGGCGGAGTTTGATTCTCGCTTCGAGTCGTGTCCGAGTCCGACGGAAACCGAGCCGGAACCCAGGTCCGTCGGGTCGGGTATGTACCTCGGCTCGTCGTATGAGTTTGCTGCGCTGACTTTTCCGCTGACGGTATTGGCAAGACGAGGATTGCGGCGTTTGCCGTCGGTGTCGCTTTCATGCTCTGCGAGCACATTGCGTTTCATTCCGACCTGCGTAGGCGTAATGTTGTGTTTCTTGTTGTATTCCATCTGTTTTGCCCTGCGCCTGTCGGTCTCGTAGATGGTTTCCTGCATCGAACCGGTAATGGTGTCGGCATACATTATCACGAGTCCGTTCACGTTCCTTGCCGCCCGTCCCGCTGTCTGCGTCAATGCCCTGCCTGACCTCAGGAAGCCTTCCTTGTCGGCGTCCAGTATGGCCACGAGGGAAACCATGGGGATGTCCAGACCTTCCCTCAGAAGGTTCACGCCGACGAGCACGTCAAAAAGTCCGTTCTTGAAGTCTTCTATGATCTCCACGCGTTCAAGGGTGTCCACATCGGAATGGATGTACCGGCAGCGCACGCCCATGCGGGTGAAATATTTTTCCAGTTCTTCCGCCATGCGCTTTGTGAGGGTCGTGACAAGGACCCGTTCGTCCTTTTCCGCCCTTATGCGGATTTCTTCGAGCAGGTCATCCACCTGGTTTTTCGTCGGACGTACCTGAATCGGAGGGTCGAGTAGTCCGGTCGGCCGCACGACCTGTTCCACCACGAGCCCTTCGGACTTTTCCAGTTCATACTCGCCCGGAGTCGCGCTCACATAGACCTTCTGACCCGTGATTTCCTCGAATTCGTCGAATTTGAGCGGCCTGTTGTCCGCTGCGGCTGGCAGCCTGAACCCGTATTGCACGAGGACGCTCTTGCGGGAGTGGTCGCCTCCGTACATTGCCCGTATCTGCGGCAGTGTGACATGGCTTTCGTCTATGAACGTGATGAAATCCTTAGGGAAATAGTCTATGAGGCAGAACGGACGCATCCCTTCCTGCCTGCCGTCGAAGTATCTCGAATAATTCTCGATTCCGGGGCAATAGCCCATTTCCTTTATCATTTCAAGGTCATATTCCACCCTCTGCTTGAGGCGTTTGGCTTCGAGGGGCTTGCCTATGTCCTCGAAGTATGCGCACTGCTTCACGAGGTCGTCCTGAATCTGGCTGATGGCCTTGATGCTCCGTTCTTTCGTGGTCACGAAGTTGTTTGCGGGATATATGGACACTTCGTCGAGCGAGTCGATGAATGCCCCCGTGACAGGGTCTATCACGGAAATTTCGTCAACTTCGTCGCCGAAAAATTCGATCCTCACGGCATTGTCCCCGTTGCCGAGGCACACGTCCACAGTGTCGCCCTTGACCCTGAACGAGCCTCGCTTGAAGTCGGCTTCCGTCCGGGAATAAAGTGCGTCCACGAGTTGGTACAGCAGGCGGGTCATGCTCCTTGTCTCGCCCTTGCGTACGGTCACGGTCTGTGCATGGAAGTCTTCCGGATTGCCTATGCCGTAGAGGCAGGACACGCTGGAAATCACTATCACGTCTCGCCGTCCGGAGAGAAGGGAGGATGCCGCACTGAGCCTCAGTTTTTCAATTTCGTCGTTGATGCTGAGGTCTTTTTCGATGTATGTGTCCGTTGTCGGAATGTAGGCTTCCGGCTGGTAATAGTCGTAGTATGACACGAAATATTCCACGGCGTTGTTGGGGAAGAATGACTTGAATTCTCCGTACAGTTGCGCCGCAAGCGTCTTGTTGTGGCTCAGGATGAGTGCGGGACGCTGCAGGCGTTCGATGACGTTCGCCATTGTGAATGTCTTTCCCGAACCGGTCACTCCGAGCAGTGTCACGGCATCCACTCCGTCGTTGAGGGCGGAGCAGATGCCGTTTATCGCCTCCGGCTGGTCGCCTGAGGGCTTGTATTCTGATTCTATCCTGAATTTCATCGCAGTCCAAACAGATTGTAAATTTACGTAATTTTTGGCAAATTTCCATACTGTTGCACTTCGGCAAAACAAACATTGCGGACAAATCAAGTAAACTTGTTTGCCGCTCGCTTGTTTTGCTCTCGGCTTCTTCGTATATTTGCCCCGGTTTGTGAAAATCAACGACTAATTATAGAAGATATGGTTTATTCTCATGAAGTGCAACAGATGTGTTGCGTGAAAAAGGGACCGAATCATGGTCCTGCACCAATTCCTGAAGAAGGAAAATGGGTTAAGGCAAAAGAAATTACCGACATTTCGGGCTTGACTCACGGTGTGGGCTGGTGCGCACCTCAGCAGGGCGCCTGCAAATTGACCCTCAACGTGAAGGATGGCGTCATTCAGGAAGCCCTCGTGGAGACTCTCGGCTGCTCAGGCATGACCCACTCTGCGGCTATGGCTTCTGAAATTCTCCCGGGCAAGACTATTCTCGAAGCCCTCAACACCGACCTCGTGTGCGACGCAATCAACACGGCAATGCGTGAACTCTTCCTTCAGATTGTCTATGGACGTACCCAGTCCGCTTTCTC
>CALVDU010000126.1 GCA_944326375.1 uncultured Bacteroidales bacterium
ATACTGACAATGGCTATTGGGACACATTCCGTGCTGAACGTCCGTTCTTCGACCTCTTTTTCCCTGAATGGCACAGCACCTATATGGAGTCCATTGCCAACACTTACAAGGAAAGCGGCTGGCTGCCTGAATGGGTGTCGCCTGGTCATGTGGATGCTATGGTCGGCTCAAACTCTGCGTCAGTAATTGCATCGGCATATCTCAATGGCGTTCCTGATATGGATATGGAGACATTGTGGGATGCAATGTACAAAATGGCATACAATGCACATCCTACGCTCACTTCGGTCGGTCGTGCCGGTGCTGAAGCCTATGACAGGCTCGGATATGTCCCTAACGACATAGGGGTAAAGGAAAGCGCAGCCAGGACTCTGGAATATGCATACGATGATTTCTGCATATTGAAAGTCGCTGAAAAACTGGGCAAGCCGAAGGAAATAAGGGATGAATTCAAGAAACGCTCGATGAATTACAAGAATCTTTTCTATAAGGATTACAACCTTATGGCAGGAAAGGATTCCAAAGGGAATTTCAGGCCGGACTTTGACCCTCTTGCATGGGGCGGTGACTTTACCGAAGGCAATTCATGGCATTACTCGTGGAGCGTATTCCATGACCCTGAAGGCCTGGCTGAACTTATGGGCGGCGACAAGGTTTTCGTAGAGATGCTCGACTCCGTCTTCTGTCAGTCCCCTTCATTTGACGTGTCCAATTATGGCGGGCAGGTGATTCATGAAGTCCGCGAAATGCAGATAATGAATTTCGGGCAGTATGCCCACGGCAACCAGCCAATCCAGCACATGATTTACCTCTATAACTGGACGACGCAGCCGTGGAAATGCCAGTACTGGGTACGACAGGTTTTGTCAAAACTGTATTCCCCGACACCTGACGGATATTGCGGAGATGAGGACAACGGACAGACTTCCGCATGGTATGTCTTCTCGGCACTCGGAATGTACCCGGTCAACCCGGCGGCAGGCGAATATGTCATTGGCTCGCCCTTGTTCAGGAACGTGGAAATCACTTTGCCTGACGGGGACATCTTGACCATTTCCGCTCCGGAAAACAGCGACAGCAATGTCTATGTGAAAAACGTGAAAATAAACGGCAAAAAACATGACAAGAACTACTTTACCGTTGACCAGATAAGGGAAGGCGGAAAGATTTCCTTTGAAATGTCATCTGAACCGAATACAGGACGAGGCACGGACAAGAGCAGTTATCCGTATTCATTCTCAAATGAATATGAATAAAATCCGTTAACCGTTTCCAAAAAATCCATAGAAAAAAAAAGAATCATGACATCTAAAGAAAGAGTTAAGGCGGCTATTGAGAGACGCCCTGTGGACCGCCTGCCTATTTTCATGTGGTTTCATCCTGAAACTACGGCAATCCTGGCAAAGACACTGGAAATACCGATGTCCGAGGTCGGAGTGGCAATGGGCAACGATGTTTGCCAGAAATGGGTGGGCAACAATTTTGCCATGGAAGGCATTGTGCATGAAAACGAAGGCGATACCCATATAGACTATTGGGGCATCAAGTGGGGCAGATACGGCGGATTCAACCAGATTATGCACTATCCTCTGGAAGGCAAAGGCGAAAAGGAAATGGCGGAATACCGGTTTCCGTATGAACATATCGATGATTTGCTCAGGAACATGGACGACCTGAAGGAATTTCAGGAAAACTATTTCATAGGATGCGATGTGTCCCCGTGCATTTTTGAGTTTCTGTGCCGGCTTTTCGGCATGACGGATGCCATGCTCAACATGGCGATGCAGGAACCATATTTCCATGACTTCCTGAAACGTGCTGTTGACTTCAATGTCAAGTTGGCGGAAACGGCGTGCGAAAGGTATGATTTGGACTGGCTGTGGACCGGAGATGATGTCGGCGGACAGCAAGGCATGATGCTGGACCCGGCAATGTGGAGAGAGATTATAAAGCCTCAACTGAAACGGATATTTGATGTGGGCAAAAAAAGGAATCTTCCTGTCGCATATCATTCTTGCGGAGGCATAAGGCCTATAATAGGGGATCTCATTGAAATCGGTCTTGATGTCCTGAATCCGATTCAGTGCGACTGCCCCGGCATGAACCCATTTGAACTGAAAAAGGAGTTCGGAAAGAGCCTCACATTCATGGGCGGGGTCGATACCATAGGTTTGTTGCCGAACGGTTCCGTAGAGGAAGTCAGAAAGGCATCCAGAAAACTCATTGACGGAATGACCGAAGACGGCGGTGGCTACATACTCGCAGCATCCCACACCATTCCGCCGGAAACCCCTCTTGACAACATTTTCGCAATGTATCATGAAGCCGGCCTTACCCGGGAAATGATTTTTGACTCAGCTGCCGACATCCGCAAAAACTTGAATAACCATAAAGAAGAATAGTTATGAAAAAGATATTGCTTCTATGCCTTTTGGGCCTTTGTGGCTCATGGACAATTTCAGCATCAGACGATTTCCGCGTCAACAAAGACCTCAGCGGATTCAGTTATAATTGGCATCCGTATCTTTCTGTCAAGCCTGCCAAATATTGGAATTGTACAAATGTGCTCAACAATCCGAACCGCAACACTCTTGAGATTGAATCTCCGGAAGACGGACTGCGCAATCATCTGCTGACACAATCCGTCGCAGGGCTTGTGCATCGGGCTGTCCAGCAAAAAAAGACCAAAGTCGCAATCTGGATGGGAAGTGAGCATGAACACAACGGATATGCCATTTCCCATGATGCCTTGCACAAATTGGGCATAGAACCGGTGGGTACAATCAATGCGCTCGAACTGGTCACAAGCACATTCGGGTATGTTGACGGAATAGATACGGACATCAGGCATCTGATTGACGGCTATGTCCTGACGGACCTTCAGAACAATCCGGAAAGCAACATCGTGGCATCAACTGCGGCCCATGTCTATAATGCCATAATTGTGGATGTCCGCGACAAGGAAATCTTTGACAAGGCAGGATATAAAATGCTGTATGACGCCACAAAGAAGACGACAGTCGATGCCTGGAAGGAATTTCGGGACAAATGCAGCAACCGGGCACTTGTGCTTATGCCGGTCAATACTGGAGAGTTGCGGGAATTTGCCATTGCCAACAATCTTTTCGTAATAAATCTCAATCATTTCTACAATGACAAGAGCCGCGGCGACAATTTTGAACTGTTTGAAGAGGTACTGGCATGGCTTAAACCGAACTCCCCTGTATATGGTTGGGATCAGGGCATTGACGAGAACAAGATTGCAGACTATATTTCAAGGTGGGGCAACCATTCTCTTCCGTATGACTGGGGCTACAATACGACGATGACGTCCGTCATATTTCCGGACAGGCAGGAAGACATTGTCTGCAAAAACATCAATCCTAACGACATAGACTGGTCTCTCGACAAGAAGTTTGTTTCATACTATCTTACTGACGGGGACAACATACAATGGATGATGGGCGGTTTCGACGGCATCTGGTACAGGCATCCGTTGTCGGCTGACCAGAAGATGACATACGGGGTGGCCCTGTCAAATACGACACAGATAGGTCCGTCGCAAATGAAAAACATTTTTGATCTGCAGCCGGAGGAAGTTTCTCTTTTTGACCGCTGCAGTTACTTCTTCCTCGACACCTATGCTTCCAAAAAAGACAGGATACCGACTTTGAAGCAGCTTGCAAAAGCCGAGGCGAAACACATGAAAATGCATAAGAACAGAATCATGGGCACAGTAACGCTGAAAGATGCCGGAATACCGGAAGCGTTGGAAGGGTACAAGATGCTTATAGAGGCAAATGATGAACTGGACGGAATAATCGCAATCCAATATTCCCCTTATGCGGACGGTGTCGGAAGGGTTTTCTGGTTCAAGAATTCCAAAGGCTGGGACATTCCTGTCATCTGCACCAAGTACTCCATCTGGAATACAGGCGGAATGAATCATGATTATGAAGGTTCTCCTGCATTTGTGGCACGCAAGCTCAAATCAGACCCGGATTCTACGGCAAAGTATTCCCTTGTATGTGTACATGCATGGAGCAAATTCGCCGACAAGGGCATGACAACCGATGAGCTGGCAGAAAATATACCTGATTATGAACACATTTCGTGGGAGGACCCGAACATTGTCCATTCGGCTGGTGCAGCAGAATTATGTTCCCGCAGATTGGGCGAAGACTACGAGATTGTAAATGTTCAGGAAATGATTTGGCGTATGCGCATGGAACATGACCCGGAAGGGACAAAAGAGGCATTGAAAGAGTTTGACGAATAGGAGGCAATTTATGGACAACAGAAAACTGGCAGAAGCGGCGGACAAGATGCTGAACGCCGCAAAAGACAAGACAATCCTGTTAATCGGAGATTTTTGTCTTGATGTTTATTTCCATATCAGGAGCGAAGATTCAGAAGCCTCGCTTGAAACAGGCTTCAGCGTAAGGCGGGTCAATACTCTGAAGGACTCGCTCGGAGGAGCGGGAAATGTCTGCGCCAATCTTTGCGCATTGGGCGTGGGAAGGGTCATCCCCGTCGGGGTCATAGGAAACGACATGTTCGGATATGAAATGCAGAGGCTGCTCAAGTCATTCCCGTCAGTCAAGGATGAATTGACAATTCAGGAGCACGGCTGGACCACGCCTGCCTATATGAAGCCAATCATTGACGGAAAAGAAAGGGAAAGGATAGACACAGGACTCCGCAACAAGGTTGAAAATGATGTTGTGCAAAAACTTCTGTCAGACATTCGTGAAAAAATAAAGTCTGCAGACGCAGTAATCATCAACCAGCAGCTGGAAGACTCAATCTATACGGACGAGTTCATCTCCGGCCTGAACCGGATTGCTGCCGAAAATCCGCAGGTGCCGTTTTTCGTGGACTCCCGGACTCTGCAAAGTTCGTTCAAAGGCGTATGGCACAAACTCAACACCCATGAAGTCGCTGCCGAATTGGGGATTGGACTTGACCCGATGAAAAGTTTTGTTCCCAAGGCCGAACTGGAAGAAATGATGAAAAAATATCGGGAAAAGACTGGAGATGCACTGATTGTCAGCCGAGGAGAATATGGTGCTATGGCATACGACGGCAAATTCGTTTCCGCAGAAGGCCTTTCCATGCTGACCGAACTGGACACGGTGGGAGCCGGCGACAGCTTCCTGTCAGGATTCGTGCTTTCCATGATATCAGGACATCCGCTGGAATATGCGCTTCACATAGGAAATTCCGTATCCGGAGTCACCATACAGAAGCTGCATCAGACAGGAACATGTTCTCCTGAAGAGTTGCGTAACATAATTTCGAACAGGGATTTGACATTCAATGCCGACGTCAAGACATACAGGGTCACCGAACCTTTCCTGATGGTAGTGGTGACAAGCCTTGATGAAATAAGGAAGCGTCCGCCAATCGAATATGCTGTCTTTGACCATGACGGGACAATTTCAGTCTTGAGGGAAGGCTGGGAAGACATTATGGAAAACTGCATGATGCAGGCGGTTACAGGTGGCAAGGACGTAAGCCCTGAACTTTCGGAAAAAATCAGGAAGAGCAACAGGGATTTCATTGTCCGCTCGACAGGAATCCAGACTATCAATCAGATGTCGATGCTGGTCGATATCGTCAGGAAATGGGGGCTTGTGCCGGAGCAGGAAATCCTTACGCCTCAGCAGTACAAGGATATCTATAACGACGCATTACTCGCCTTTATCGCCAACCGCATAGACAATGTAAGGCACGGGCTTCTGACTCCTTCTGACGTCACTGTGGCCGGCAGCATCGCATTTCTCAAGACATTGGCGGAAAACGGTGTGAAAATATATCTTGCAAGTGGCACGGATCAGGATGATGTCCGCCATGAGGCGGAATTGCTTGGATATGCGCAATATTTTACTGGCGGGATATATGGCTCTGTCGGCGATATGCGCAATGACCCCAAAAGGCAGGTGCTGAACAATATCCTGGCTTCGGACGGAGTCAACCCGGAGCGGCTGGCGATTTTCGGCGACGGACCGGTGGAGATGCGTGTGGCGCATGCAAATGGGGCACTGGCCGTTGGTATCCAAAGCAATGAAGTGAGACGTTACGGGTGGAATGAAGCGAAGCACATGCGCCTGCTGCATGCGGGAGCTGATATCCTTATTCCGGATTTGATGGAATACAAGAAGATCGCCTCGTTCATTTTGAAAAAAGAGATTTTATGATGAGTTTTCAGAAATTTGACAGGAGCAAGGTTCATCAGCTGCCTTTGCGTGAAAGGAAAAACAAAGTCAACATTTCCGCCATCTATATAAAGACGACAGACAAGTGTCCGGAAGTGAGCCCTGCCGTACAGGAAAAGATAACCAGGACGGCAGAGGACATTCTGGAGGCAAAGTCTGCCAAACGGTCCATAATGCTGGCATTCGGAGCACATTCCATAAAAAACGGACTCGGACCGCTGATGATTGAGTTTTTAAGGCGGGGCTGGATAACCCATTTGGCGACCAATGGCGCAGGCATCATCCATGACTGGGAATTTGCGTACCAGGGAATGAGCAGCGAGACCGTTTATGAGAATTTGCCGCAGGGCAAGTTCGGAACATGGGAGGAAACGGGATTTTCATTGAATCTTGCCATTATCGTCGGAGCATACCACGGGCTCGGCTATGGAGCATCGGTAGGTAAAGTCATAACGGACCAGGGGCTGGAAATCCCGTCGGAACAAGAACTTCTTGATGCAATAAAGGACGGCGACAATGCAGCAGCTGCAGCCGACCTGCTTGAAGCAATCCGAAAAGAAGACCTTGAGCCGGGCTGGTATGACATTCCTGCCCCATTCGGAAAATTCAGCATACAGGCCGGGGCATACCAGCTTGGCGTAGCCTCAACGGCTCATCCCATGTTCGGCCACGACATCATATATACCCACCACATAAATTCAGGCGCAGCTGTCGGCAGGGCGGCAGAAGTTGATTTTTTGTCTTATGTTGACTCCGTAAGCAAACTGAATGACGGCATATACATGTCTGTCGGCACGGCAATAATGTCCCCGACTGTCTTTGAAAAGGCATATTCAATGGTCCAGAATGTCAGCCTTCAGCAAAATGAGCGGCTCGACAGGCACAAGATAACTGTTGTTGACCTTGCAGAACCAAAATGGGACTGGTTTTCACAGGGAGAACCGCCGAGAAGCAATCCGGAATATTATACTCCATACATGAGGAATTTCTTGAGGACAAAGCCTGCCGAAATGAATTTCATCACTGCTGACAACCGGGCCTCTTTGTTGAACCTGTATTATGAATTGGATAAATTGACCAAATCCGATGAAAGAAAACAAGATATTTGACCGTGACAAATTGCGGTTTTATCCGTTGACTGACTGTCCAGGCTCAGTCTCGATACTGAAGGATGAAGTGCGGCCTTCCGATGTGCCGGGGGAACTGCCGGAAGATGCAATCAGGACAATCCGCCAGACGGCATACGACATCGTGGAAGCAAAAAGCAAAGGTGCATCAAGAATGCTTACTTTCGGCACATACCTTATCCATAATGGCTTGGGGCCGCTTGTGGGCGAATTTGTGAAAAGAGGGTGGCTGACTCATCTTGCGACTACCGGAACTTCTGTTGTTGACGACTGGGAATTTGCATACAACGGCTGTGCATGTGAGGACTCCCGGATAAATCTGCCGAACGGCACTTTCGGAATGTGGAACGAGCCGGGTTTCCTTATCAATCTCGCAATTCTTGTCGGAGCATGGAAAGGTCTCGGCCTTGGGGAATCCGTCGGAAGGCTGATATCGGATGACTGCCTTGAAATTCCCGAAACGGATGTGCTGAAGCAAGACATACTGGACACCCAAAATCCGGGAAAAGTGTCGGCTGCCATTGATTTGCTCGGAAAAATGGAAAAATACGGCATCAGGTCAGGCAAAATTGAAATTCATCACAAATACAAGGAGCACAGCATCCAGCATATCGCTGCCAAGTACGGAATCCCGTTTACCGTTCATCCGCAGTTCGGGCTGGACATTTTCTACATGCATCCTGTATGTTCATTTGCTGCTGTCGGACGTACTGCCGAAACTGATTTCCTGTATTTTGTGAACAATGTCAACAATCTTGAAGACGGAGTATATCTGTCTGTCGGCTCATCTGTTGCATCTCCGATGATTTTTGAGAAGGCATTGTCGATGAGCCAGAACGTGCGCATCCCTGAAGGGAAACGCATGACAAACCACAAGATAGTTGTTGTTGACCTCGCAGAATCAAAATGGGACTGGATGTCCAATGGAGAACCTCCGGAGACGCGCCCAGAATATTATCTGCGCTATTGCAAGTCCTTTTCAAGGGCCAAGGCGAAGTCTATGCATTACGTTTCAGCAAACGACCGTGATTTCTTCCTGCATCTGTACAGAGCTTTGGATGAGATTGACAAATGAAGACATCCGCAAAAATACCCCAGGACAAGGTGTTTTTGCGGATGATCATTTTTCTTTCGGCGGAGCATCAATAAATGAATCCGAACATCCAGATAGGGATGTTCCTGTCGGTCATGTATTCAATATTGTCTTTCACGATATATCCCCGGTCGGCTTCCTTAAGCTGTTTCCCTTTTTTGTTTTTGCCGCCCACCTCGAATGTAATGTCATCTATTTCAAACTCCGAAATTTTGGATGAATTTACCGGATGCTTTACTTTTGTCCACGTGAGGAACATGGTTTCCCTGATTGTCCCGTCATCAGCCTTGTCAAGACCAAGCGCATAGATTATATTCGAGTTGTCAAGATAAAGTTTCTCCACTTTCTGCAATATGCCGTCCCCAGTGGATTTTTCGCGCAGTGCGTTGAATAGTCCCGACTTCTCCAGGTACTCTATATAATCGGGAAGCGTGTTTCTGCTTATATCCAAATCTCTGGCAAGCATTGTATGGTTCGGCTTATATGGGACAGACTGCGCCAGCATATACATGAGTTTTTTCAACTTGGCAGCAGCGGCCACCGTCATTTCTGCATACTTGGGAATGTCATCTTCAACGGTGGCATTAATGGCCTGTTTCAGCTTTATCAGAAAGTCTTCTTCCGCAAAATACGGATAGCAGCCCTGACGCAGGTACTCTTGATAATACTTTATGGGACGGTATTCGCCGTACGGGAAATCTACTTTGCCCGCCAGGATTTCTTTCAAAGAAGACGGCTTAAGATTCCAGCCTTGAGAAATGTTAAGATATTCCCGGAAAGAAAGGATCGGCATTGTATATTCAATAGTTCTCCTGCAGAGGTCGGCTTTGCCTCCTTTTTTCAAATCCAGAATGGAACATCCTGAATATATGACCTGAAGAAGCGGCAACTGGTCATATATCATCTTGATTTCGGTTGCCCAACCGTTGTATTTGTGTATTTCGTCAATGTACAATTTCTTTTCTCCGAGCCGGAAAAATGCCATGGCAAGGTCATAGATTTTATGTCCGGAAAAATAGAAATCATCAGCCTGTACGTACAGCGACTCTTCTATTTTGTCATACACCTTGATATGTTGAAGAATCATTGTCGATTTTCCGACTCCTTTCTGTCCGAGGATGCCGATTATCCGGTTTTTCCAGTTGATGGTGTCGTGAAACGACCTTACATAATCAACGGGAGTCAAATCAAGCCTGATCCGATATGTCTGCAACAAGGTATCCATGATCTTTCATTATCTGCTTTCCGACAGCAAAGACAATGATTTTGCACAATTTTCAGTGCAAAATTGCATAATATCGCACTGTCTTTAGTGCAACAAAGGAATGCCATTATAGTTCATTGATTTTCCCCAGCAGGAAGTCTTCTATGTTGATATATTGTACGCCGCGCTCGTCTGTCCATGGCAAAGTATTGTCTCCTACAACGACAATTTTGGAATAGGAGTCATCGATACGGTTCAGAGAATTGACCTCTTGCTGCCTTTTTTCTTCATCAGCAACGGTAAGAGCCGATTGGATGTAGTATCGTTTGTCTGCGAGATTGACAACAAAATCAACTTCAAGTTTTGTACGTACTTTTTTCCCGTCTGCAATGTGGTTATACTCAACCACACCAACATCAACATTGAAACCTCTTGCCATGAGTTCATTATAAAGTATGTTCTCCATGATGTGGTTTTCTTCCTGTTGGCGGAAATTAAGTCGTGCATTGCGCAATCCTATGTCCGAAAAATAATATTTGATTGGTGTATCGATATAGGAGCGTCCTTTTATGTCATAACGGAATGCTTTGCTTAATATGTATGCATCAATGAAACAGTCGAGGTATGTGGAAATAGTTTCATTCTTTATTTTTAATCCTTTTACTGAACGGAATGTATTGGCCAGGCGTGTAGGGTTTGTAAGAGAACCCACTGCAGATGCAATTACGTTGAGCAGTTCATCGAGAATTTCCGTTGCAGCCCGCAGATGATTGCGTTCTATGACATCCTTGATATAAGTAAGACGGAAGAGGTCCTGCAGATATTTGGATTTCTCCTCGTGGGAATTTTTCTGCAAAACTAACGGCATTCCTCCGTATGCCACAAATTCTCGCCATGCGAATCGTTTTTCCTTTGGATAAGCTGCATAAAATTCGTCATACGTAAGAGGCGTAATATGTATTTCCTCCCCGCGGTCACGGAATGCTGTGGCCACATCAGAGGAGAGCATTTTTGAATTGCTTCCAGTTACATATACATCAACATTAGGAAGGCTTTTAAGTCCTAACAAGACATCAACAAAGGTAATTTTGGAATTTGAATCCATATGTGTCCGGTAAAAATCCGGACTAGTTATTATAAAGTATAACAATTAAAATAAAGTAGGTTCGGTAGAACCATCCGGTTCATTGACAATATT
>CALVDU010000127.1 GCA_944326375.1 uncultured Bacteroidales bacterium
AAGGAAGGTTCGGAGATGAGCACTGCCATCACGGAAGACCATCTTTCCATGACCACGTCCACTGCCACGGTGTATATCTATTCGCTTGTCAACGGAGTGAATGCCTACTACCTCGAGTACATTCCTGATTAGACAGGATTACAATACGAGTTTATGCGTGTCGAAAGCGGGTGACCTGAAAGAGATTTCGGGCCACCCGCTCTCTTTTTGTCAGATGGTTCGACTCCGCTCACCATGACAGCCTTCCCGAAATTGTAAAAAAAGCAAAAACATACAGAAAAAGAAAAACTTGCTCTCCTTCCGTCCCGCTTTTTTGAAGCAGCCGACTCTTCTTCATAAATTTGTAGCGGAATGCCACAAGGCAACCTTAAACTTTATTTACAATCACGCTGCGCCTCGGCATATCCGAATCCATTCGGCTCTGCGCTCGGCTTGCAGTTTATTTTATTATATTTGCGATATGGGGAACGGGAAGGTGCTTAAGGAAGTTATGTTCGCAGAAGTCGGCAAATATTGCCTCGACATATCAAAATTGGTATTTGGAGGTGTAATACTCGCCGGTATTATGAAATTGTATGTGAATCTGCTCGCTTTGATAATAGTCGGCGTCGTCGTTGTGATAGTGCTTACCGTTCTCGGACTATGGTGTATTTATGAGTCAAACAAAAAAGAGAGTTGACTATGGAACTGATTTATTTTATCGCATTTTGGGGACTTTTGGCATTGCTGGGAATCATAGCCATGGCAATATATACGCGGAAAGAGAAAAATCATAAAAGGACAGAACATAAGGCATAGCAAGACTTGTCAGCGTGCACGTGGACGGAATTTCCGTGTTTTTCTTTGATATTACGATAATAATTTCTATTTTTGACTGATTTAACGGAAAGATGACAGGCGCAATTCGCCCTTTGTACCTCTCCGGAACATGGAATAAAAAACTATAAAATCATCATATCATGAAAATCAATTCTGAAGTCAGGTACGCAGCACATCCTAACGATGTAAAGCACTATGACACAAAACAGTTGAGGGAAAACTATCTCATAGAAAAAGTATTCTCAGCAGACGAAATCAACATGGTCTACACCATGCACGACAGGATGATTGCAGGCGGCGCAATGCCTGTGAAGGAAGTCCTCGAACTGAAGCCGATTGACATCCTCCGTTCCGAATATTTCCTCGAAAGGAGGGAAATGGGCATCTTCAACGTCGGAGGCAAGGGCACGGTAAAGGCAGGCGACAACTCGTACGACCTTGAATACAAGGAAGCCCTTTATCTCGGGCGCGGCGCAAGGAAGGTTACATTCGAGAGTGCGGACCCTGCAAATCCGGCAAAATTCTATTTCTGCTCATGCACGGCCCACGCTTCATATCCTGATCACCATACGACACGCGAAAATGCCGTAAGGATGGAACTCGGCACCCTTGAAGAAAGCAATCACAGGGTAATCAACCGTATGCTCGTAAAGGAAGTCGTTCCTGCCTGCCAGCTGCAGATGGGAATGACCGAACTGAAGCCGGGCAGCACATGGAACACCATGCCTGCCCATACCCACAACCGCCGCATGGAAGTGTATTTCTATTTTGAAATACCTGAAGACCAGGCAGTATGCCATTTCATGGGCCAGCCTGATGAGACACGCCATATATGGATGAAGTCCGAACAGGCCGTGATTTCACCGGAATGGAGCATCCATTCCGCATGCGCTACCAAAAACTACACTTTCATTTGGGCGATGTGCGGGGAAAATCTTGACTACGGTGACATGGACGGATGCAGCACCGCAGACCTGAAATAGAAACAGTCATAACTTAAATACATAAATTATGGTTAATTTTTCACTTGAAGGTAAGGTAGCCCTCGTTACAGGAGCATCTTACGGTATCGGTTTCGCACTGGCGACAGCATTTGCCGAAGCCGGCGCAAAAATCGCATTCAACGACATCAAGCAGGAACTAGTGGACAAGGGACTTGCTTCTTATAAAGAAAAAGGCATCGATGCAAAAGGTTATGTTTGCGATGTCACCAAGGAGGATCAGGTACAGGAACTCGTGGCAAAGATTGAAAAGGACCTCGGCCCTATCAATATCCTTGTCAACAATGCCGGAATCATCAAGCGTATCCCGATGATTGAAATGAAGGCAGAGGAATTCCGTCAGGTGATCGACATTGACCTCAACGGTCCTTTCATCGTGTCTAAGGCTGTCATCCCGTCAATGATAAAGAACGGCGGCGGAAAAATCATCAACATCTGTTCAATGATGTCAGAACTTGGCCGTGAGACCGTTTCTGCATACGCTGCGGCAAAGGGCGGACTCAAGATGCTGACCCGCAACATCGCTTCCGAATACGGAGAGTACAACATCCAGTGCAACGGCATAGGGCCGGGCTACATCGCAACTCCGCAGACCGCCCCTCTCCGTGAACGCCAGCCGGACGGTTCCCGCCATCCGTTTGATTCGTTCATCGTTGCAAAGACTCCTGCTGCACGCTGGGGTACGGCAGAAGACCTCATGGGGCCTGCAGTCTTCCTTGCGTCATCGGCTTCGGATTTCGTGAACGGTCACATCCTCTATGTTGACGGCGGTATTCTTGCCTACATAGGAAAACAGCCTCAATAATCATGACAAAAGGCATGTTAAGATATGCAGTCGCCGCATTGGCGGCTGCGTTCGTGATGTCCTGCAACCAGTCGCAGGATGTGAAGGTAACCGTTTCGAACGATTCGGAACTTGCGCGCACTGACGAGACAGTAGAACTGGATTTCGGCAACATCATCGCAAGCCATCCGGAAATTACCGCAGAAAATGTGGTTGTAAAGGATGCTTCCGGAGTTCAGGTGCCTTCCCAGGTCTATACCGAGGACTACGGTAAGGTTTGCCTCATTTTCCAGGCTACGGTAGATGCCGGAAAATCCGTGAATTATACTGTTTCCGCCGGGGAACGTGAGGCTTATGACACTTTGGTGTACAGCCGTTATGTCCCGGAACGTCTTGATGACTACGCATACGAGAACAACCGCATTGCAGGACGCGTATATGGACCGGCACTCGAGTTCCCGCGTACTCTTGGCCCGGATATCTGGACAAAGAGCGTCGAAACTCTTGTGGTGGACAAGAGGTTCGAACTCAATGACTATCATCATGACCACGGCGACGGTATGGACTGCTATAAGGTGGATGCCACTCTCGGCGGCGGCGCTCTTGCCCCGTATGTCGGCGACAAGATAGTGCTCGGAGACAATTACGAGACTTATGAGCGTATCTGCAACGGTCCTATCCGGACAAAGGTACTTTTCACATATCCTGCATTTGATGTGGATGGCCGTCAGGCATTGCTGAAAAGGGAACTGACGATAGATGCCAATACCAATTTCATCAAGATATCAAACTGGTTCGACATCAGTCTTGATTCTCTGCCTGTAGTTCTCGGGGCTGTTGAGCATAATGTGATAGCCAGAGAAGACGGCACGAATTGGATTGCGTTTACCGAAAAGGCGTCAGACAGCCAGAATCCTGACGAAGACGGCAACATTTCTGTGGGTCTTGTAGTGGATGCAGCTGAAACAGGGGTGACTGCGGACACGATGGACGGACATGCTGTCCTCAAGTTCGAATGTACGCCAGGAAAACGGGTTGATGTGTGGACCGGTTCCGGATGGAGCAAGGGTGGCATTGAGACCCCTGAAGCCTGGACGAAAATTGTGAAGGATT